>DOTA01000146.1 GCA_003513015.1 Chloroflexota bacterium | reverse complement strand
GATTATGTGATTATTTCCATTGAAGTGGGCGACCGATTCGAACTCTGGGAGCAAGATTGGCGCATCCCACAGCAATATGGCGTGCAGCAAGTCTATGGTGAGAACGGCGGCCCCGGTGGCCTGTTCCACTCTATGCGCATCACCCCGCCGATTTTGGAAATATGCGCCGATGTAATGAGGATTTGCCCCAACGCGACGGTTTTTAACTTCAGCAACCCGATGAGCCGCATCTGCACTACGGTTCACCGTGCTTTCCCCGATCTCAAGTTCATCGGCCAGTGCCACGAGATCAATTCACTGGAACGGTATCTGCCCCAAGTTTTGGATCTGCCCTACGAGAAGCTCAAAGTACGCGCGGCAGGCCTAAATCACTTCAGCGCGGTACTGACCGCCGCATATGCCGCAACCGGAGAAGATGCCTACCCAGATATNNTCCCACGTGGAGCCGAAAATCGAGTTAAAACTCAAAGAGCGAATTGTTCCTATCATCGAGGGGATTCTCACCGATTCCGGTTACGAGGAACCTGCCGTCAACATCCCCAACAATGGTTTGCTGACGGATTTGCCCGATTGGCTGGTGGTGGAAGTCCCCGCGACGGTCGATAAGGATGGGGTTCACGGCATCCCGATGGGGCGGCTGCCAAGCGGATTTTTGGGGTTGCTGACCAATCAGGTGGCTGTGCATGATTTGACGGCGGAGGCCATCCTCCAGAAATCNNCGGGCGTTTTGGTTTAAGAAATCAGAGAGGTTTTTTGCTCATTGACTAACCAATTAGTCAGTGATAAAATTCAATCAATAGACTGACCACTTGGTCAGCGGAAGGAAGGATATGCCACGTAATAAAGATCAAAGCGAACAAATGCGAGCTGAAAGCCGGGAAAAAATCTTATCGACGGCGCAGCAATTGTTTGCCGAACGCGGTTATGATGGCTGTTCGGTGGCGGATATTGCCCGCCACGCAGGGATGAGCAAAGCCAATATTTACTGGTATTACGCCTCCAAAGAGGAACTTCTTGGTGCAATCCTTGTAAAAGGGTTTGAAATTTTAGGCTCGATGATGACCGAGGCCGCCACGCGGCCGGGTACGAGTATCGAAAAACTTGTTTTCTTCTTAGAAAGCTATCTTGAATTATCCAAAGAGCAAGGTGGTCAAGAATTTATCACCATCGTTTTGAGTTTTATTGCACAAGGCAGCGCTGAAAGATTGGCCGATTTTGGCATCTCGACCCGCCAAATTGGCACAGGTTATCATCAGGCGTTGAATGCCATTCTTGAACAAGGGCAGGCCGAAGGCACCATCACTGTAGAAATTTCCCCCGATTTGTTATCAACTTTCTTTTTCTCCCTGATCAACGGCATGATGTTCATGTATCCGGGAGATTGGAAAAACTTTCCTCCCCAAGAAATTCGAGAAGCCGTTTTTCGGCTTCTCGGTGTCAATCAAAGTAGTCAGTAAACTTAATTTTATTCATCCGACCTCAAACTCGGAAAAATACAATCGCTCAGGCCCACAACTCAGGCATGAGCAAGGAGAAACCCATGAAAACTGAACAATCCCCCTCAACCGAAAAAGAATCGGGTTGCGAAACCTGTCCCATGCGTAAAAAGGCAGAAGAAAACCCGAAATCTTTGATGGCGCGTCTCTGGCGCTGGCATACGGGCTGGTGCCCCGGCTGGAAGGCGTATCAAGCCCATTTAGCGGAACAAGCCGAAGCGTAGCGAAACACAATGTCCGAATCAGCCTCAGTTCCTCCGATGCTAAACAAGGTTATGAAAATAATCTTGCGTTCGCCCTTGCATAAGGTCATCAGCAAAAACATCTTATTGATCACCTTTACCGGGCGCAAAAGTGGCCAAACCTACACAACGCCGGTGAGTTACGCCCAGCGCGGTGATCAGGTATTCATTTTCACGCATGCCAATTGGTGGAAGAATATCCGTGGCGGCGCTTTGGTCACATTGCGCCTCCAAGGGCGAGATGTTCAGGGAATGGCAGACGCAGTGGCCGAAAATAAGGACGCGATCGCGGCCGAGTTAGCGGCTCATCTAAAAAATTCCCCTTTCGATGCCAAATATTATGATGTGACCTTTGATGAGGATGGCACCCCCAAGGCCGATGAAATAAAGCGCGCCGTGCAGACCGTTGTGATGATCCAGGCTCAACTGAACGGGGCTGCGCGGTGATGGTTGGTTCCGAAATAGGAACATCGCAGCATGCACCCTCCTCTCTCCCCGCAACCTGCTCATAAAGCGCAATTTGCCGCGATCTGCGCCCGCACGCCCCACAACGCGCTGATCGCGGCGGAATGCGCCCATCTGACGGGGGGCGTGCCCGATGCCGATGGTTTCGCGCTTTGCCAAAGCGTGGAGCACATCCCCCAGGCGGCTTATCTCCGCACGGGATTGCACATTTTGGCGCAGGGAGCCACGCCGGAGGAGTTGTTGCAGGCTGTCTCTCAGGCAAATTTTGCGGCCGACGAATTTCGGGTTGAGTTTCTCTCGCTGGCCCTGGAAAAGCGCATCTCGCCGCAGCAGACGATCCTGGCATTGGCCAATGCGATCCCTTCTTATCCCAATCTGAAACAACCGAAACACCGTTTTTTGCTGGTGGAACGCGACAATGGCCTGTGGTTTGGTGAAGTTGTGGCGGAGTGCGGCCATACTTACCAGAGCCACGACGCCAAACCGCACCGCACTTCCACCTCCTTGCCCAGTAGAATTTCACGCGCCCTGGTCAATCTGGTGGTGCCGGGCGCCGGTTCCGTGCTCGACCCCTGCTGCGGAACCGGCTCCATCCTGCTCGAGGCGCAGGCATTGGGGGTCACAGTTTTTGGCGCGGATCAGAATCCGGTGATCGTGGGGATGGCGCGGGAAAATCTGGCGCACTTTGGCTATTTCGGGCTGGTCGAACCGGCTGACATCCGCGATTATCACCGCCCGGCGGACGCGCTGGTGACCGATTTGCCCTATGGCCGCCTGTTAGCGGCTGAAGAGACCGCGGTTCGCACGATCATCGAACACGGCAGAAGGCTTGCACCGGTGGCGGTTTATGTCGCGGAGCATGATCTCACGGATTGGCTGGCCGCGGCCGGATATGGCGA
>DOTA01000223.1 GCA_003513015.1 Chloroflexota bacterium | reverse complement strand
TTTTGCAAGCTACCTCGAACAAGCCCGCGCTGCCATTATCGATCATGAAGATTCTCTGGCTGCATTAGCAACTGCTAATGCCTACTTTGATCTGGCCCTAAATATCCATCCGAATGACCCGGAACTGTTGTTGGAGCGTCAACTTACTGAAGCATATCTAACCGCCCAACAAAACTTTATTGATGGCGATTGGGATGCTGTCATTGATAACCTTGAACTGGTCTACGAAAATGACAAAGAATATGCCAATGGCACAGCCACGCAAACCCTTTATGATGCCTATATGCGGCGCGGAAGAAAATCAATTGCTAACGGCGTATACGAATCTGCCATCGAAGATTTCCAGCGCGCCTCAGAGATTGCAGGCGATAGCCCTGAGGCCAAACTACAGGTTTATTGGGCCTTGATCGAAATGGCAGATGTCTATGGAATTTTAGGAGAGTACGAGAAAGCTGATAACCTTTATCATCATGCCGTTGAATGGGTCGGTTTCCGTGAAATCGTTCAAGATACCCACCCTGAGTTGGTTGTCTTACTCGATGAGGCTGAACGCTATGCTGGCATTGAGTGGTTTCGCACAGCTTATAGGCTTTATAAACGAGTGTTGCCCGCCGAAGACCTGATCTACTCTGCGGTTTATCACGATGTTCAAGAAGGTGATTATCTGACTCAGCTCGCTAGCCAATATCGAACTACCGTTGAAGCGATTCTTTCAGCCAATGAACTCGCTGACCCCGGAGATATTCACACAGGCCAAAGGATCCTCATCCCTGTTTTGCGTGGAGAAGAATAATCCTCAATTTGTGGGTGCTTCCGCTATATTTAAAAGAATCACCCGACTGTGAATGATCGTTGTTTTATAGGAGCATTGTATGTTTACCAATCGCCCTGCCGTTGCCGCACAATCCCAGGGGTCATCAGATAATTTTGGCCAGACTGGTTCGCAGCTTGAAACCTGGAACGTATTAACGGACGTTTACCATATTCGCGATCGCGTTCAACGAAAATTGTTAGCCGAAACCGATGGCGAGGTAAACCTGACCCATTTGCCACAAATGCGTCAGATGATTGAAACCTTTTTCAATCAAGTATTGGCGGAAGAAAATCTGCTCTATACACGTTCAGTTAGAGCCAAAATGCTGGAATGGGTGCAATCCGATATTTTAGGATATGGCCCTATCGAACCTCTTTTAAACGATGGTTCGATTACTGAAGTTATGGTCAACGGGCCTAAAAATGTGTTTGTTGAACGCAACGGCCTGATCGAACGAACGAACGTGGTTTTTGAAGATAACGCCCATCTAATGCGCATTATTGACCGGATCGTTTCACCGTTAGGCCGCCGTGTCGATGAATCCTCTCCGATGGTGGATGCGCGTTTACCTAATGGCTACCGTGTCAATGCCACCATCCCGCCCTTGTCACTGGAGGGGCCTTTACTCACCATCCGAAAATTTGCCCAAACGCCGTTTACTGCTCAAGACCTGATTGCAAACGGTACGCTAACGCCCAATCTGGTGACCTTTCTCAAAGCCTGCGTAGAAGCGCGCGTCAATATTGTAATCTCGGGTGGTACCGGCACCGGAAAGACCACCCTTTTGAATGTTGTCTCAGCCTTTATTCCGCGCCGAGAACGTATCATCACTATCGAAGATACCGCCGAGCTCCAATTGAAACAAGACCATGTTATTCGGGTTGAATATCGCCCACCCAACATCGAAGGCAAAGGCGAGGTGACGATTCGTCGCCTGGTAGTAAACGCCCTTCGTATGCGTCCTGACCGGATTATTGTTGGTGAGTCGCGTAGTGGCGAAGCACTCGATATGCTGCAAGCCATGAACACCGGTCACGATGGCTCGATGACCACCATTCACTCCAACGGGCCTCGCGATACCCTGCGGCGTATCGAAACTATGGTTTTGATGGCCGGCACCGAGTTGACTTTACAAGCCATCCGCGAGCAGGTTTCTTCTGCGATTGATCTGGTGGTTCACATGCAACGTATGCGTGACGGTACTCGTAGAGTTACCAACGTAACTGAAGTACAAGGTATGGAAAGCGAAACCATTGTCTTGCAAGATATCTTTGTTTTCGAGCAGACCGGCTTTCAGAATGGCCGAGTGTGGGGTAAGCTGGCTGCCACCGGTTTGCGGCCGAAATTCTCAGAAAAATTTGCTGTCAACAATATTGAACTACCAATCGATATCTTTAGTTCCGAAGAACATGTAATCTGAGAGCTTTTTATGAGTGTGAAAATGCGTTACAAAGAATTTCCGGTAACGGAAAACTGAGGATTAATGAGCGAGATCGACGAAATCTTTAACTACATGGAATATATTAGCCAACAGAAACGGACGATCAGCTTGGTGAATTCGTATCGAGGAGTTTCTTTTAGCCTGGACGTAAGTCTTAATGAGGTGACGAAACGGCGCGGTGAAATTGTTGTTTCTACACGCACAGGGCAGAACATTTCACTTTTACCGGCAACCAAAATCTTGATCCACAGTGATTTATTTCCCAAACCCATTCAGGCTACAGTTGCCTCTGTGGATGTGCATCACCGCTCGGCAATCCTCAAAAACCTACTCTATCCTCAAAGCATGCGTGAAGGACGTAAGGAAACTCGCATTCAACCCAAAGATAACTTGAAAGTGAATGTTTCTTACCGCGGCAAAAATGAATTTGTGGCCGGTATTTTCGATATTTCTGTGGAAGGTATTTCTCTGCTTGCGAGTGATATCCCGAATTTCGATAAAGAACTAGTTCCCAAAGATAGCGTCCGTTTGAAGCTTCGAGTGCCAATTTCAGGGCAAATCGAAGAAGTTGAGTTGTCATTCTCCGGTACGGTTTCTTACAATAACCCCCATGAAACCCCAGGCGCGTTTCGTATCGGGTTTATGACTTTTCCTAGCGAGCAAGATAAAGCCGTTTTGCGCCGTTATATCTTTGATCGACAAACCCAATTATTTAATGAGGTTCAAGATACAACCCCAAAGCGAGGCACCACCCTGGTTTCCTGACAGAGAGAAATATTAGAAACCTATAAAAGATTATAGGACACCATTCCTCATGGGAGTGGTGTTCTTATTTATTCTGCGAAGATCAGAAATTTCAAGGTTTTGCTTCTTTACCAGAGAATATACAATTTCCCTGGGCTTACCCGATACCTTGCTATAGATTTGAGTATAATGGGCTCCCCATGAAAGAGAGCAGAACTCATGAAACTATTTCGAAAACGCCATAAACCAAACCGTTTTTTAGAATTACTCACACAGCAAGCCGAATTTACCGTTCAGGGCATGGATGCTTTGCGCGAGTACATGAAACAACCTGATGATGCACTGGCTGAGCAGGTTTCCCGCATCGAAAAAGAGGCCGATGAAGTTCGTCGCATTCTCATTGATGAGCTTAATCGCACTTTTGTGACCCCTTTTGATCGTGAAGATATTTACACCCTATCTCTCACCATTGACGATATGTTAGATTATGCCAACACCACTGTAGATGGCATGGTGATCTTCAAAGTTGAACCGAACGATTATCTGGTGCGGATCGTATCTCTGCTGGCGGATGCCGCTATGGAAGTTTATCGGGGCGTGCTGCGCCTCTCGGATCATCCCAGTGTTGCCAATGATCACGCCGTGCGGGCTAAAGCCCTGGAGAACCGCGTCGAACATGTTTATCGGGAGGCCCTCTCAAAGCTATTTGATGCTCCCGAGGATTTGAATGGGGTTATGGAAATCCTGAAATTGCGCGAAATTTACCGACATCTCTCCAATGCCGCGGATCGCGGTGATCAGGCTGCCAATGTGATCGGTGATATTGTTGTCAAGTGGATGTGAGTCAGGGAGAAAAGATGAGGCTCAACGGCCAATAAATCAGGGCTGCCACACTAGCCGAGCAAGGGATGGTTAGCACCCAAGTCAGCAGCATCTCTTTGCCAATGTGCCAGCGCACTTTATTGGGGCGATCTGCCGCGCCTGCCCCCATGATGGATGATCCTACAACCTGTGTGGTACTCACGGGGCCACCCAGCAAAGAAGCACCCAGAATCACACCGGTTGAGGCCAGTTGAGAGGTGAAAGCATCTACAGGCCTAATTTTGTAAATTCTGCCGCCCAAAGTTCTGATCAGCCGCCAACCCCCAAAAGCGGTTCCCAGGGCTATTCCGCTGGCACTTAAAAGGATCACCCAGGCAGGTACATGAAATGAATCTTGCCAGCCTCCGGCAATCAAGCCCATGGTGATAATGCCCATCGTCTTTTGGGCATCGTTGCTGCCGTGCGAAAACGCCAAACTGAGTGAAGTCAGCACTTGTGATCGGCGAAAGTATTCATTGATTTTGGGTGTGGCCCCGCGGCTGAGAAAAAGTATCAGTTTCATCAGTAAAAATGCCACGATAAAGCCTAAAGGAGGTGAGAGAAGTAGGGCCAGCAAAATTTTGATCAACCCCTCCATTTTGACGGCACCAAAGCCAGAGGCCAGCACTGCTGCCCCCAACAAGCCACCCAGCAAAGCATGGGATGAAGATGACGGCATCCCGATCAGCCAGGTGATCAAATTCCAAAGGATCGCTGCCAGCACTGCCGCCAGAACCACCGTAATTGTGATGGCATGGGGTTCAATGAGTTCGCTGCCCACCGTTTTGGCAACTGCTACCCCAAAAATAAATGGAGCGGTGAATTCCGCAATGGCAGTCATGATGAGGGCGGTGCGGGGTTTCATGGCGCGCGATGAGATCACCGTGGCCACAATGTTGGATGAATCGTGAAAACCGTTCAAAAAATCAAATATAACGGAGGCGGCAATTAAAAAATAAAGCATAGATTCTCAGGTTTAGTTGGCAGAGAACAAAATACGGAATACAACCTGGACGTGTATTCCGTATCACTTACGGGAAAATAAACCGGTTATTCGGTTTGGGTAGCCAGGCGTTGTAATTTCATTTTGACTTCACGCCACTGTACTTTTGAAATACCTAATTTTTGGCGGATTTTATTGTGCTCGATTCCGGCATTCCAATCAGTCAGGGCACAGGTCCAGCGGCACATATCAAAAGACAGGTGTTTTTCCAAACCCGCGGCATCACTCAAATCTTCCAGTAAGTATTCCAATCGCCGCGGCGACCAGGGAAATAAGCGATCCGTTAGTGGATTTTGGGCAGCATAATCCTGATAGACGGCCACCCAATCCTCGGGTAGTGAAATTTTTCGTTCTTTGTAACGATATTTGGGATTGGCATAGCGCACAAACAGGATCGGCCCATCCAGGGCCTCGAGTTCTACATGGTTGGGGCTGAGAGTTAGGCATTCGCCTTTTTTGATGCCGGTTGCCAGCAAAAGTGTGACCAAGGCGTAATAGCGCGTATCGGCGTTTTCCCCATGCCGGAATTGATCGGCAATTTCGATCACGGCTTCCATCTCCTCGGGGGTTAAGATTTCGGGAAGTGGGCTGATTACGGATTTTTGCACCACTTTTTCAGCGGGATCCACCAAAAGGATGCCATTTTCGTGCAGCCAGCGGAAAAATGATTTGATTGAGGTGATGCGGCGGGCCAATGTTTTCGGGCTACAGGGAACGCCGCGGCCTTTTTGCATCCAATCTAAGAAATTATTGAGATCGCCGGTGGTCACGCTCCCCAAGCTGCGATCTGGNNAAAGCCTTAACCGTGTGATGAGAGCGCCCCTGATCGTTGAGATACATTTCCCAACCATTGATTGCGGGAACCAAAGTGGTTTGTGCGGTGATATGGGCTGTATTTTGCGTGCTCATCTGAACCTCCGTTGGAATTTGCGGATAGTATTTTCGTATAGTCGATTAGTTCTGCGTGTAGTTTAGCATTTGCGAGTTTGCTTGTCAATGGTTAGGATGGCAGACGGTTCGCTGCGAAGAAAACACTTTTGCCACAACTTGGGATTTACGCCAGAATCATCTTGAAATTAGACGGTTAGGGTATAATTCCCGCCATAAAATTGAAAGGAGGCATCAACCGACAAATTAACCGGAAAAGACAGCGCATGAGCTTGAGTGGTTAGTTCGATCGTCAGGTAGTTGTATAGTTCGAATCACTCTTCAACTACCAAACTACGNNAAAGTTCAGCGGAAGCCCTCCGGGAGCACCACCTCCCGCATCGGGATAGGCTTATTCTTTCAGTGATAAGCATTATCCCGCCTTTTCCCTCCAAACAGAACACCACGTACAAAACCTGCGGGTGACCGTAGATTCAAAAGCGTGGTGAGTGGCAGAAATAGTGTCAGGTTGCAAGTGTCACGTGTCAAGTTTTTGTTGATCGCGTGGCAAGTCTTACCTGACACTTGATACCCAAAAACTTGGCACTTTTTTCCGGAGGGATCCCCTATGTGTGGAATTGTTGGATACATCGGCGCGCAAAACGCGACACCGATCATATTAAATGGCCTCAAACGCCTCGAATACCGCGGCTATGACTCCGCGGGTATCGCCGTGCTGCAAAATGGCAGCATCGAAGTACGCCGCGACGCAGGCAAGCTCGCCGTGCTTTCCCATCTCGTTGACGAAAACCCCCTCAGCGGCAACCTGGGCATCGGGCACACCCGCTGGGCTACCCACGGCGAACCCAACGCCCGGAACGCCCACCCTCACATGGGCATGACCGGCGGCGTGGTCATCGTGCACAATGGCATCGTCGAAAACTACCTGGAACTGCGTGACGAATTGACCGCCGAGGGCGCAGAATTTAAATCCGAAACCGACACCGAAGTTATCGTGCACCTTATCGAGCGCTACCTCACCGTTGAAGGTGGCCTGCCCGAAGCTGCCCGGCGCGCCCTCAGTCACCTGCGCGGCGCGCATGGTGTGGTCTGTTTCTCTAAAGCTGAACCCGATAAACTGGTCGCCGCCCGTATCGGTAATGCCGGCGGCGTAGTGATTGGTTTGGGGGAGGGTGAAACTTATATTGCTTCGGATTTGCCTGCCATTTTGGAACATACCCGCCGCGTGATTTTCCTGGAATCCCAGCAGATGGCNNAACTCAAAACCGATTTCGCCTGTGCGATTAATAAAATTTTCATCACCGCATGCGGCACCGCCGCCTACGCCGGGATGGTCGGCAAAATCCTGATCGAAAAGCTGGCCCGCATCCCCGTGGAATTAACGCTGGGTTCCGAGTTTCGCTACTCCGACCCGATTGTCAGCCCAAACGATGTGGTGCTTTCGATCAGCCAGTCGGGCGAAACTGCTGATACGCTGGCGGCCATGGACGAAGGCCGCCAGCGCGGCGCCACCTTGTGGAGCATCGTCAATGCCATTGGCTCGCAGGCCATGCGCGTGGCCGATGGCTATATCTCGATGCAAACCGGCCCGGAGATCGGCGTGGCTTCCACCAAAGCCTACACCGCCCCGCTGGTCGATCTTTACATGCTGGCAATTCTGCTGGCTGATTTGCGCGGCGCTATCGACGGCCCCACGCGCTACAAATTGGTGCAGGATTTGCGTCGCGTGCCCGATTTAGCCTCCCAATGCCTGGATCGCGAAGCTGAGGTGGAGGCGGTGGCGCACTCCTTGTTGGGAGTCAAACATGCTTTGTATTTGGGGCGCGGCATCAATATGCCTACCGCCTACGAAGGCGCCCTCAAACTCAAAGAGATTTCCTACATCCACGCCGAGGGCTACCCCGCGGGCGAGATGAAGCACGGCCCCATTGCGCTGATCGACCGCGAGATGCCCGTGGTGGTGATTGCCCCGCGTGACCCCTGGTACGAGAAAATGTTCAGTCAGATTGAGCAATCCAAAGCGCGCGGTGGACGGGTGATCGCGGTGGCCACGGATGGCGACAAGTTAATTCCCCCTGTAGCGGATTCCGTCCTTTGGGTTCCGGAAACACCCTGGATGCTGAGTCCGGTCACCACAGTGATCCCATTGCAAATGCTGGCCTATCATATCGCTGCCCAGCGCGGCTTAGATGTCGATCAGCCTCGGAATCTGGCAAAATCAGTCACCGTCGAATAGGAAAAACGGTCTGTTGGTTGTACCTGTGGGCTGTTTTATAATAGCTCTAACATGATGGATGATCCGCAAGCCTTCGATAAAATTTCTCTGCTCCGCAGCGCCTTCGCGCGCCTGGACGAGGCTGAGTTGCGAGAAATTGCCGATCTCACGGAGCTTCGTAGCTATCCGGCCGGACATATTTTGTGCCAGGAGGGGGCCTACGAAGATCTCTTTTATATCATCGCGGAGGGGGGCATCGTGATTACGAAGTTGATTTCAGAGGATGAGGGCGAGCGCATTTTGCGGGTGGGGGGCAAGGGCGATTTGGTGGGCGAGATGGCGCTGATTCAGAATGCGCCGCGTTCTGCCACGGTGTGGACCACAACGGATTGCACAGTGCTGGAGATGGAAAAAGACGATTTCGAGACCATCCTGAGCCGCAGTCCTCGCATGGCGATGGATATTATTGGCATCACACTGGATCGCATGCGGACCAACGATCAAGTTGCGATTGAAGAGTTGAAGAAAACCAACAATATTTTGCGCCAATTGGATCGCAACAAACTGGAATTTATTCAGGTTGCCGCGCACGAACTCCGCACGCCCTTGACGGTTTTAAAAGGCTATACGGATGTGTTGGGTTCTTTCCGGGATGTTAAAGCAAACTCGGCTTTGAGCGAAGTGGTTGATGGGATCGTCAAGGGTGCCAACCGCATGCACGAGGTGGTCAACTTGATGCTTGATATCACGCGGATCGACTCCGAAGCATCCGTGGTTGGTTCGGTTCCGGTTTTGGTGGAAGCCATTATCTATGAATTGGTGCGCGATTTTGAGAAACCTGCTGCGCAGCGCGGGATTGAAATCACCACCGAATATGCTGAGAATCTGCCCATTATCCAGGCTGATCCCAATCTGATTCACAAGGCCCTTTACCATTTGATTGTTAATGCCATCAAATACACCCCCGATGGCGGAACTGTGGATGTGCGTGTTCGCCCGGTTAAAATGGATGATGGTACGCCCGCGGTTGAAATCGCCGTCAAAGATATGGGAATTGGGCTGGATGCGGAACACCACGAACTGATTTTTGAAAAATTCTATCAAGTCGGGAATGTAGCACTGCATTCCTCGGGTTCAACGATCTTCAAGGGTGGTGGTCCCGGCTTAGGTTTGGCAATTGTGCGCGGCGTAGCGCAAAATCACGGTGGTAAAGTTTGGGTAGAAAGCCTCGGTTGTGATGAAGTTAATTTGCCTGG
>DOTA01000447.1 GCA_003513015.1 Chloroflexota bacterium | reverse complement strand
GAAACCTCGCAGCAAACCCAAATCTGGGTATCCGATCCCGCCGATATTACTACCTTGAGTGCGGGTAATCCCCTGCCCGCCGCCGTCGAGCTTGATCCGCCCGCAGAACTGGATCAGGCCATCCGCTATTATGAGTCCATCGAGGGCATGTTTGCCCAAATCACCGGCCCGGCGGTGGCGGTGGCTCCCGTGACCAAGTACGGCGAGTACGTGCTGGTGCGCCCCGAGACCGGGGTGGCGCGGCTCTTCCAGGGAGACGATGCCATGAATGGCCTGGCGATGACGGTGGATGATGGCAGTAACATGGTTCATATGGATGCCACCACCTACCCCTACATCGTCAACGCGGGCGATGCGGTCAGCGGGGTGGTGGGGCCGCTGGCTTACACCTTTGGTCAATACAAAATCGAACCCGTGACTGTGCCGCAGGTGGATTCGCAGACCGCCGTGCTGCCCAGCCTCGCGCCGACCGGCCCGGCGGAGTTCAGCATTATGACATGGAACGTGGAAAATATGTTCGACACGCGTGCGCCGCACCCCGCGGACCCGCCCATGCTCAAACCCTCTGAATATCGCTTGCGGTTGGAGAAGGTCGCCAATACGATTGTGGCGGCAGGTGCGCCGTTGATTGTGGGTTTGCAGGAAGTGGAAAATATTGCGGTGCTCGAAGATATTGCCGCCCAGGAAGTTTTGGCCGAGTATGACTACAAAGCCTTGCTGATCGAAGGCACTGACAGCCGCGGCATCGATGTGGGCTACCTGATCCGCGGCGACCGCGCCACTTTTGTGGATTTGCAGCAGTTCAACGCTCCCGAGGGTCTCACCAGCCGCCCGCCGCTGCTGGTGCAGGTGGAAGTTGAGACCGCCAATGGCCCGGCNNCCGCGCCGCGATGCCCAGGCCGCCTGGAACGTGGAAGTGCTTCAGCAGGTTTTGACGGAACATCCCGAGGCTTATGTGGCCATTCTCGGTGATTTGAATTCCTACTACGATTCACGCCCGATTGACACCCTGCGGGCGGGTGGCCTGAATCATGTGTTCGAGATCATCCCCGCGGAGGAACGCTACTCGTATATCTACCAGGGCTTATCACAAACCCTCGATCACATTCTGGTGACGCCCGATTTATTTGCATTATTGATCCGCACGCAAGTGCTGCACGTCAACGCAGATTATGCCTTGCCCACGCCGGATGACGCGACCCCGCGGCATACTTCGGATCACGATCCGGTAGTAGCGACGTTTGAAATTAAGTAACCGGAAAACAGAATTCCGAGTTTTTAAAACTCGGAGTTCTAACCTTTGCATGTTATAATCTTGGAAGAATTTCGGAATTTCTTCCAAGGAATAGATTATGAGTAACACACTTCAAATCCGCAAAAAGGGTGTCATCACCCTGCCGATGGAATTGCGCCGCCAATACAGCCTGAATGAGGGTGATTTACTGACGTTGATCGACTTAGGCGATGGCGCTTTTATGCTGATACCACAGCCCTCACAGGTTGCCGTGTTGGGCAATAAAGTGGCGCGTGCCCTGGAAAACGAGGAACTCTCTCTTGACGATATGTTGCTCGCTTTAGATGAAGAACGCGAGCGCTACTATCAAACGCATTATGCCGAAGAGTAAGTTATTCTTCGATAGCAGTGCTTTGTTTGCGGGTGTGATTTCTCCTGCGGGAGCGGCGCGCGCTTTGCTGGTGCTGGCAGAATCTCGGCATCTGGAAATAGTGGTTTCAGAACAGGTGATCGCTGAAACTGAAAGCGCACTGGCGCGCAAAGCCCCCCAAACCCTACTGGACTATCGTCAGGCCTTGCGCAGTACAAATTTAACCATTATCAGAAATCCCTTACCCGCAGATGTGAAACAACATCTCAATCTCATTGTTCACTTGCCGGATGTATCCATTGTGCTCGCGGCCATGCAGGCTCAGGTGGATTTTTTAGTAACCCTTAATCGCCGACATTTTATGGATGATCCCCAGGTTGCCATCCGCGCTCAATTGCGCATCGGCACACCCGGCGATGCATTAAAATGGTGGCGTGAACAAATTTGATGACCCAGGAATAACTCCATGCAAAATCTCATCCCCAAACCCGTTTCAGTCACACCCGGTGAGGGCTTCTTCGAACTCACCGCCGAATCTCAAATCTATGTTGATCCCGCCAACCATGAGCTGCTGGCCCTCGGAGAATATCTGGCCAATGGCCTGAAACCGGCCACAGGATTCAAGATTCCGGTCAAGGTTGGGAGAAGGGCATTCCCACCCGGTAATATTTCTCTGACCACGGAAGATTCCGATCCCGCTTTGGGNNCCCCTGGCTCATCCCTGCGGGTACGATTCGCGATTGGCCGCGCTTTACCCATCGGGGGGTGATGCTGGATGTGGCCCGGCATTTCTTTGGGGTGGCAGACCTCAAAAAATATATCGACCTTTTGGCGGCTTACAAGATTAACGTGCTGCATTTGCATCTGACGGATGATCAGGGTTGGCGCATCGAGATCAAGTCCTGGCCCAATTTGACGGCACACGGCGGGCAAACCGCCATCAACGGCGATCCCGGCGGTTTTTACACCCAGGAGCAATATGCCGAGATCGTGGCCTATGCTCAAAGCCGCTATATCACCATCGTGCCGGAAATTGACTTGCCTGGGCATACCAACGCTGCCCTGGCCTCTTACCCCGAACTAAACTGCGATGGTCAAGCGCCCGAACTTTACACCGGCTCTGAAGTGGGCTTCAGTTCGCTGTGTATCCATAAAGAGCTTACCTACCAGTTTTTGGAAGATGTGCTGCGGGAGTTGGCCGCCATGACACCGGGGCCCTACCTGCATATTGGCGGTGATGAGGCCCACTCCACGCCCAAGGATGATTACATCAATTTCATCGAGCGCCTCGCGCCGCTGGTGGCGGAATCTGGCAAGCGGATGATGGGCTGGGAAGAGATCGTCCAGTGCCATTTGCCGGCCAACAGCGTGATGCAGTATTGGACGGATGTGCGCCATGCCGAAATGGCAGTGGAGAAGAGCGTACAGATGATCGTATGCCCCGCTAAACGCGCCTACCTGGATATGAAATATGACGATGCTACCCCACTGGGACTTTCGTGGGCGGGTACCGTCAGTGTGGAGCAAGCTTACACCTGGGACCCGGTGACCGAGGTCCGCGGTTTGGCCGAAAGCGCCATCGTGGGCGTGGAAGCGCCCCTCTGGTCAGAGACTTTGCGCACCCTAGCGGATGTGGAATTTATGACCTTTCCGCGCCTACCGGGGATCGCCGAGATCGGCTGGTCGGCCGCTGAGGGCCGGGGGTGGGAGGAATACCAGGGGCGCTTGGCCGCACAGGGGCCGCGCTGGGAAGCGCGGGGCGTGAATTTCTACCGCGCCCCAGAAATCCCCTGGGAGTCGTAAAAATCAACCAGAGATGAATGGGATCAACGGAGATGAGCGATTTTATCTTTGGTGGTTTCATTCATCTCCGTTGAAATGATAAAAAGGCCGGCATATTTTTGCGCCGGCCTTTTTTGTTGTGTAATGTGAATTTTAGAGGACCGCGTTCGTAACCAACAAACCAATAGAGAGACTCGACACCAGCCAGCCCATCAAAATGCCGAACAAACTGCCCACGAAGACATCCGAGAAAAAATGCACGCCCATGGCGACGCGCGCCAATGCAACCAGGGGTGCCCAAATCACCAAAATCACTGCGAACCAGGGCGGCCCGAAAAGGAGGGCCATGGTCGCCAGCATAAAGGAACGCGTGGCGTGCCCCGATGGAAATGAGTGCGGATCGGTGCTGCGGTAGATGTCGCCCCACTCACCTTCGGGGCGGCGGCGGCGAACACTGAATTTTACGATCATCACAACCACGGCCGTTACCAGCACGCCGATCCCCAAGGTGATCATGCGCCAGCGCCAAAAGGGGGTTCCAAGCCAGCCCACCAGTGCCAGACCCAAAAACCAAAACCAGGAATCTCCGGAATGAGCAAAAAATTTGGCAGCCCGGCGCAAATTGCCGGGCTTTTCGGCCACGCGCAAGCGCTGTGAGAAATTGGCATCCCAGGCCAGGATTTTTTCCATCATGCGGCGCGCACCTGCTTTTCGAGATCATCCCGGATAATCTCAAACTGGTGGGGTTTATCCACATCCATCGCTACTTCGGCATAGGGGCAGATGATGGCGCGCCCGCGAATGCCAAGCTGTTTGCTGGCGCGTGGGGCCGCGTCTTCAATGGAGAGCTGCCGGGTGAGCAGCAAAAATAGGGTGCCAAAGCCGAACAACGCCGCTTGTTTAAAGGCGTTTTTGCGCGCGGAGATCAGGCGATCCCAAAGCTCATCATTGCCGGCTGCGGCAGAAGCCCGCACCACGTTCATATCGCCGCCGCAAACTTCAACACCTTTGAGCTTAACAAAAGAACGGTTCGAACCGGGATAACGCGTTTCCATCACATCTTTGGTAATCAGGTTGTAATACATATCATCTTCGGTTTCCAAAGCCGTGTCGATTACCCAATCGACCATCTGGGTAGTGATGGCCGGAATATCGGAGGAAACCATCAGAATCAGGTCGGCTTGGGGGTTGATTTCAACCACTTTGTCAATGGAGGCTCGCACATTCATCAACATGCCNNTCAATTTTTTCAGAAGCGCCCATGGCATCCAAAACCCACTGTACCATCGGTTTTCCGGCAATCTCCAGCAAAGCTTTGGATTGCCCCTGGGTGTATTGGTATAAAGGCTCATCCGCTTCCGGGATACCCCCGGCGGTTACGATTGCGTCCATTAATTCAACTCCTGGATTTGCGGCTCGAACTTGAGTTGAGCGAGCAGTTCACTTAGTTCATCGTGGGTCAGCACGCGCCCCTTGCCTGAGAGGGCAATCAGGGCGGCTTCCATCATGTTGGTGCCAAATGAGCGCCCCTCTAAAACCGGCGTGGCCGTCACCAGATATTTCACGCCGCATTCGGTGAAAAGCGCCGTATCGGCAGAGGTGGTGGTGTTGGTCACAATCACCTTGCCTTGCATATCATTAGGCATGTAGCGCTTGATGTAATGGCAATCGCCGGCGGTCACCGTAGCCCATTGGAAGAGCTTCTCGTGCTTGGGCTTGCGCTCTTCTTGCTTTTCGCCGGTAGGGTAAACCCAACTGAACGGCAAGCGCCCCGCAATCGGCATCAACAGCGCGGCCATGGTTTTGAGTTGCTGCGGACTTTTGATGGCAATCGGAATCCCCAGCGAAAACATCAGATCGCCGAAAACGCACTCATAACCGGCTTCCGCAAAAGATCTCGTCAGCCCCCAACGATCCGCGCCCGTCATCACAAAGGCCGTGCGCCCGCGGGCGTTGATATATTCCGAAATTTGCTGATCCAAAAAGGCCGCGGCTTTGCCCTCCAGGGTGATTTTCAGGCCGGTACCATCCACAATCGGGGTTTTTTCCACAAAGCGCACCATCTTGCTGACCGAGTGCAGCGGATACCACTTGGTATCCACCAGCAAGCCCAAATCGGCGCCGCCGACCCCAAAGGCCTCCACTTTGCCATCCAATTCTTTATACAATTGCGCAGCGGCCTCCATATCCCCATCGGTGCCAATCCGCTCGATGCTGATTTCCTCCCCCAATAGCTTCACTGTGACGGCTTTATTTCGTTTTGATGAACCTAGACTAATGCTGACAGCACGTTTCATGAGAGCCTCCTTTAGGCTGATCTGATCAAAAGATGATTGCCGGGATTTTCGTGTGATTCCACTCCCGCCAAAAGTATACACCCAATAGGGGAAAAACGAGAACAGCTTGCGGCTGTCACCGCTAAAAAAATAGCCTTCCGGCCCCGGAGACGTGATTTTGCTCATTTGTCATGCATTTTCACAAAGGTTATAATCCAACCGAATTAACATCCCACCCCAAACCCTTGTAAGGAGACAAATCCGTGGCACTACCCAATTTTGCTTATTTCGAAGGACAGATCGTTCCCTATGCTGAGGCTAAAGTCAGCGTACTAACTCATGCCCTCAATTACGGCACCGCCGCTTTTGGCGGCCTGCGCGGCTATTGGAACGCCGAGGAAGAACAACTTTATCTCTTCCGCCCCTTAGACCATTTCAAGCGCCTGCTCAACTCGGCCAAAATGCTCTGCATGGAATTCGACCACACCCCTCAAAGCCTGACGGAAATCACGATCGATTTATTGCGCAAAGAAAACCACCGACAAGATGTCTACATCCGCCCGCTGGTTTATAAAGCCGATGAGGGGATTGGCGTCAAACTCCACGGTGTGCGCGACGCCATCAGCATCGTCTCGCTGCCCTTCGACCGCTACGTCTCCAACGATACCAACGCCCATGTGACCTTCTCCTCCTGGCGGCGCGTGGACGATAACGTGATCCCCGCTCGCGGCAAAATTACGGGCGCTTATGCCAATTCGGCCTTCATCAAAACTGATGCCGTGCGCGCCGGCTTCGATGAAGCCCTGGTGCTCAATCAAGACGGCCACCTCTCTGAGGGCAGCGCCGAAAACATCTTCATGCTGCGCAATGGCGTGCTGATTACGCCCCCCATCACCGATAACGTGCTGGAAGGTATCACCCGCCGCAGCGTGATGGAACTGGCTGCCCAAGAACTTGGCCTGCCCGTGGTGGAGCGCTCCATCGACCGCACCGAAGTTTTCATTTGCGATGAACTCTTTATGACTGGCACCGCCGCCCAGGTGACCGCCATCACCCGCGTGGATTACCGGAACGTTGGCGATGGCAAAATGGGGACAGTTACCGCCCAATTGCGAGAAATTTTCGATCAAACTGTGCGGGGCAAAAATCCCAATTTCAAAGACTGGAACACCCCCGTGTATGCATAATCAATTGTAGGGGCGTGACATGTCACGCCCCTACTACCTCACACCACCCCCCAAACGTTGGAACCTTGCTTGGGGAATAAAATTGGCACCAGCGCCCGGGCGGCATCATTGCGCACATAGCAATCCGCAAAGAAATTCTCCACCTCCCAGAAATCGTTATGCCCTAACAAAACCCGTAAAAAGGTCAGATAAGGGAAGAGCACATCGCCATCCTCCCCGGTTTCGGGTTGATAGGCGCTGGATTCTTTGAGTTTGCCCTGCTCAAAGGTCAGCTTAACCCCGGAGCGGTAGAACCCCAACTTCAAATCTCCCGAATGCCCCACCAGCACCGATTTAGCCAAACGTTCTTCCAATACCGGGCTGATGTGTGCCAGGAAATCGGCCACATCGGGGATACGCACATACCAGGCATACGGATTGGCCAATCGCGGCATCCGCTCTGAAAAAGCCGCATACACCGGATGCTCCGGCCCCAGGTTGAAGTAATACGCCTGAACTTCCAGGGTCTCTTTGCTTTCGGTGGCGTATTGCTGGCCCATTTTCACGGCGTAACGGATCACCGAAGGGGTCACGGCCAGCCAGGAAACCCCGGCTTTCAACTCATACCCGGTAACTAAAATGTTGGTACTCCAAACCGTGGGCGGGTGCAGCAAAAAGCCCACCGGCTCGCCCTCCGCGGATTCAATCAGCATCGCGTTGGTGCGGTGAATATTTTTCTCGCTGCGGCCGTTCAGCTCGTAACGCCACAGGGCTTCATCCCAAACACACGAGATCAGGCTGCGCTGGCAGGCAACTTCGTATACCTGCACCAGAAAGGGGATATCGGCCTCTGTCGCGGGGCGCAACACGTAGGGCTCGGCTTCACCTTCCTTCAACTTCGGCACATGCGGTAGATACCCCAAGCGCCCGCCGCCCAGGCTCAGACCCATTTCATAGCCAAACTGGCGGTAATAATAGGGGATGCCGGTGATCACCTGCATTTTGTGGCCGCGCGCCGCGCTCCATTCGTGGATCACTTTAAATTGCTCGCGCACCAACCCGCGGCGGCGATATTCCGGGTCAGTACCCACCAGCTCGGGACGTCCCACGCCAAATTCCAGACCGGCGTAGCGCCAGGTTTGGTTGATTAAATTCAGGGACGAGACAATCTTGCCTTTGCCGGTATCCTCCACAATCGTGAAATCTTCTGGCACAAAAGTAGGGTGCGGCAGCGTCATCAGGTCTTGCACCCAGGCGGCCACAAATTCCTGAGGTTCATCCGCCTCGGGTTCGGCGTGGATGCGCCCGTTGAAGGCCACCAGGGCCTCGGTATCGGCGGGGGTGGCATGGCGTAAAATCAGGCCATCGCCTAAATCTTTGATANNGTGCAGATTCAGCTATGCCGCATCCTTCATCGTTGTTCAGGATGCTCGGTTTGGGGAGCATTTGCGTTATGAAATTTCTATTTCCAGGCCATGCCGGGCCAGGGCTTCGATCGTGCTGCTCACCTGGCTGGAGGTACCTGGTTTGGACGATAACTCCCGCAGAATTGATTCCGCTTCCGCGGGATGTTCCGCGGCCCAGGAACCCGACAAAACCCGGCTGATCACCCAAGCATTTGGATGTGTTTCCGCGGCCCAGAGCGCCAGCAACCCCAAAACGGATTCCGCGAAACCGGCCCGTGCCAGCGCGCTCAGTGCTTCGGCCAGGGCAGCGCGCACCTCCCGGTCGGGGTCA
Organism: Chloroflexota bacterium; assembly: GCA_003513015.1. Lineage (GTDB taxonomy): Bacteria > Chloroflexota > Anaerolineae > Anaerolineales > UBA11858 > UBA11858. The sequence goes on along the minus strand of DOTA01000447.1, from coordinate 2,634 downwards.
GCGCCCAGCGGTTCCAACAGGCCCATCAGGCGTTTGCCGTGGCTCTCGGCCAGCGCCGGGAGGAAGATCAGGGCGCTGGTGCGCGGCTTGGGAGATGGTTCCAACAGCCAGGGCACCGCCAGATCATACAGTTTGGCCGGGGCTTTCGACCCGCTTTCCCGCAGCGCCAAGCCCAAGGCCGCGCGCACATCTTCGCGGGAATCGTTGGCCGGTTTGCGCAGGTCTTTAGCGGTGGCATCCATCCCAGACACAAATTGGTTTGCCAGCGCCACCGCTCCAACCGCCCTTCCGGCGGCCAGGGGATGCGCCAGGAGCGGGCGCAGGTGACTGGTTTTAAGCGGTTTCAGCGCTTCACCGACCGGTAAGATTACTTTTTCGATAAAGCCAGGGTTCATGCGGTCGTTAGCGGCCACGCCGGGCAAGGCCAGCAGCCCGTTCAGGGCCAGATCAACCGCTTCGGGGTCGCCCAGAAGGGTGGCGGCCTTGAGATCACGTAAAATTTGTCGAGAGTCATTCTTTGTCATGATTTGTACCTGGGGGTGGTTCGTTTGGCCCGTGGAAACTAATTATTTCTGCCGTGCGGCGCAAATTTTTCATTCGTGGGGGGCTGTTTTGTTTTCCCAGCGGTGTAATTCCGCCAGACCTCCGAGGTTTTCATAAACCTCGGAGGTCTTTGCGATCTCTTCCAGTTCGGTGTGGCTCAAAAATCCTTCAGCGGCGCCTTTTTCGCCGATTTTGTAGGATGCAAAAACGATAGCCTTTTGGATGGCGTTATAGGGATCGCCGCTTTCCAGGTAGCTGTGCAAAAAGGCCGAAAACAGGGCATCACCCGCTCCGATGGTGTTGACCACCGGGCGCACCGTCACCGCGGGGAAGCGCTCGATAAAGTTATCGCTGCGCACCGCCAGCAGCGCGCCTCGCGCACCCAGGCCGATCACTAAAATCTCTGTGCCGTAAGCGTGCTGCATCTGTTTGGCCCAATCTTCGGGGTTGCTTGGCAGGTTCTCATCGCTCATAAACAAAATATCGGCGGCGCGCATGAAATCGCGGTTGTAATCATCGTAGAGTTGGCTGATGGTGTGCACATCTGTGGCGATGATTTTTCCGGCCTGCTGTGCTTTGCTCAAAAAGGGCCGCGAAAAATTGATATTGCATAGCGCCAACAGGTCACAACGGGCCATCTCGCGCTCGAAAATCTCTTGAGGATAAACCGTTTCCTGAATATCTTTGAGATCGGTGTGGATTTGCCGCCGCCCCTGGGGATCGTAGATGATTACCGATTGGGCGGTACGAGGCATCAGGCTGCGCACGTTCTCCTCGGGGATTTGATCGGTTTCCAGGGCGGCGCGCACTTGCTGGGCGGCGATATCCTCCCCAATGATGGAGAGAAAAGCGATTTCATCCCCGAGGGTGAGCAATGCCTTGGCGAGATTGTACCCCACCCCCGAAACCGTGCTGTTGACCCCGTGAAAGGGATAGCGCACCGGAAAATAGGGGATGGGGAAACCCTCAACCTGGAGTGTGGTTTCGATGTTGATCAGGCCAGAGACGAGAATATGGGACATTTCAGTGGAGAGAGGATCCCTACCTCTAGGGTGTAGTCAGCTTTTCCACGGCGCTTTGGGCAGCGCTAGCCGCATCCGCTTCGGCTTTGAGTACGCTGATGGTAGCTTGTTGCAAGATCGGCCCCAATAGGGTGACCAGGCTGGATGGCGGAATCAACTGGGCAGCGGGGGCAATCTGGCTGAGCAGCGCTTGCTGCGCGGGATTCTCCCAGGCTGCCAGCGAACTGGGGCGCGGCGGGATCAACCCCGCGGCTTCCGTCCAACTCGCCAGATATTCGGAGGTGGTCAGATATTCAGCCAGTTGGACTGCCAGCAATTGCCGATCCGGGTCATTGGCGGTTAAGGCCCAAACCCAACCATCTGCCAAGCTAAAGGGATTCCCGTCAAAGGTGGGGATAGGTGCTGCCGCAGAATCGTCCGCAGCCAGATTCAAGTAACGCCAACTCCAGGTAATGGCCAAATCGGCTTGGTTTTGTGCGTAGGCCGCCCAGGCTTGCTCGTCCGTTTCGTATTGTGTTAGCCAAAATGGCATCAACTCACTGGCGCTGGCTTGCTGGTAATAGCTGAACACATTCGTCAGCAAAAATTCATCCAGACTGGGATGCTCGTTTTCATCCAGTGGGGCATCGTTCAGCGATTGATAATGCAGCAAGGTCAGCCAGGCTTTGGGGTCCGCTGCGGGGAAGGTGAGCGTCTGGGTAATTATCAACGAACTGGCCCAATCTGCGGGCGGAACGCTGATCATTTCGGGCCGGTAGACCATCAGCAATGCGTCACCCCCGAAAGGGATGCCAAAGGTGGCGTTTTGCCAATGGGCAAGCTCGCGGGAAAAAGTGTACCAATCGGGGTCGTCTAAAGCGGTAGTCAGGCCGTCGAAAGGATGCAGCAAGCCATTTCCGGCCGCGATTTCTAGGCCTTGCCGGGGCAAAGCCACCAGATCGGGCAGAGCCAAGGGAGCTGCACTGCTGGCGGTGGTCAATGTATCGAGGATGCCGCCTGGGCCTTCCACGTTTTTGAGGCGGATTTCGATGTTGATATTGGGCCGTCGGATGGCAAATTCGTTCAAACG
>DOTA01000175.1 GCA_003513015.1 Chloroflexota bacterium | reverse complement strand
GCGGCATAGGCTTCGCTTTTCATGCGGTCTTTCATAGGGCAGGCCGGGGTGGTCAACATGATTGTGAAGCTGACATCATTCCCGTTAATTTCGAGATTGTGGATCATTTTGAGCGTAACCAGATCTTTGTGTAAATCTGGGTCATTGACTTTGCTAAGAGCCGCCAAAACGGCTTCTTGTGTTGGATTTGCGGTTGTCATTATATTTCCTTGAAAAAAATTTAGTTACCTGAGGATAACGTGGGGTGTCTTGCACGCCAAGCGTGCAAGACACCCCACCGATTTCATCCAAATAAATTTTGTTAAGCTTTTGCTTTTTGGGCTGCTTCTGCCTTACGAGCCTGCATTTCACGTTTCTTTTGCTCAGCTTCTTCTTTAGCTTGCACTTCTTTCGCATTGCTATAGGGGCGGATTTCGGCGTAATAGGAGATTGATTTTGAGAGTTTTTGCTTATCGTAGATATTATTTGCGTGCCGGTCATAGACCGCTAACTCGTAATCGTGATCCATCTTAATAGCATCGAAGGGACAAAACTCAGCGCATAAACCGCAATTCATGCAGATATCAACATCAATGTAGAATTCTGCCGGTTCCGGAATCGGACGTCCGGTATCTGGATCTGTGGTTCGTTCAATCCAGATACATTGCGGCGGGCAAACTTTGGAGCAAATTCCGCAAGATGTACAGCGGTGTGAGATATTGCCGTCTGCATCCTCTTCATAAACCAAAAATGGAATAAAACGAAACTCCTCAGGCACCGGTAATTTTTCTTCGGGGTACTGAACAGTGAAGATACCTTCGGCATCCTTGCTCATGCGGTGGGCGATGCCTTCTTCGGTTCCGTAGCGTTTTCCGGGGAATTTAATATCCACCAAAAACGTATTGACAAAGTGTTTTAGGGTTACCCCTATGCCTTGGATAATGCCTTTACCATACATATTTCACTCCGTATCTTTAGCGGTCGGTCTCGCCTAAAACGATATCGATGGAACCGAGAATTACGATGGCATCTGCAATTTTATTGCCTTCGCACATCTTGCTCAGAGAAGTCAAGTTGATGAAAGATGGGGCCCGGACATGATACCGCCAGGGAACGGGCTTGCCATCAGAGACGATATAAAAACCGAGTTCACCTTTCGGCCCTTCCACGCGCCCATAAGCTTCCCCAGCCGGAACGCGCACCTGGTATTGCGGCTTCCCGGCAATAATTTCGCCTTGGGGTAGATCGCGCAGCGCTTGTTTGAGAATACGCAGGCTTTGGCGAATTTCATCGAGGCGCACCAGGTAACGGTCATAAACGTCACCATGGTAGCGAGCAACCACATCAAACTCAAAGCGGTCATAAATGCTATAGGGGTCGGCGCGGCGCACATCATAAGGCACGCCCGAGGCCCGCAGCACAGGCCCAACCGCCGAATAGGCGATGGCTTCCTCTGGGCTGAGTACGCCTACACCCTGGCAGCGGGTGCGAACGACCTCGTTTTCGGTCAGGTANNCGATCCAATTCGTCGATTTTGCGTGGCAGGCGTTCATTCACCAGATCAGACATCTTTTCAAAGATACCAGCCGGAAGGTCGCGGGCGACACCGCCAAAGCGGAAGTAGTTGCACATCATGCGGGAGCCGCTGGTGGCCTCGAAAATGTCAAGGATTAGTTCGCGCTCTTCCAGCGTGTAAAGCATGGGGGTGAAGTAAGCGCCTAAATCGTTAAGCAGCGTGCCGATGGCGATCAGGTGATTCGAGATGCGGGTGAATTCCGCCATAATCACGCGGATATATTCAGCGCGTTCCGGGGGCTTGGCCTTGTCGCCGAGCAGCTTTTCAACCGCCATGACATAGCCGAAGTTGTTGCTCATCGACGAGATGTAATCGAGTCGGTCGGTGAAAGGGATATTCATCAAGAAAGTGTTGCGCTCGCCAATTTTCTCGTGGTTGCGGTGCAAATAGCCCATCACGGGTTGGAGTTTGACAACTGTCTCGCCATCTAGCCTCACTACCATACGAAAAACGCCGTGCGTGGAGGGGTGCTGTGGCCCCATGTTGACCACCACCTGCTCGGTTTCCATATCATCGGAGGGTTCGATTTGTTTGATCCCGGCATAAAGGGCGTTATCACCTTCGAAAGTCCAGGTGGAGGGGTCAAAATCTTGGGGGTAATCGACATTCTTTTTGAAGGGCTTGGCATCTTCGGCGCGCACGATATCACCTTCGGGCCAGCGGCTCTTAAATGGTTTGGCATCCTCCTCAAAATAGGCTTCTTGCCAATCTTTCCGCAAGGGATGCCCGGCAAAGCCTTCCCACATCAGAATACGTTTGTGGTTGGGGTGTCCCTCAAATCGGATGCCCAGCAAATCCCAGGCTTCGCGCTCTTGCAGATCGGCTCCGGGATATACGGGAACCAGCGAGGCTACCACCGGATTTTCGCGTGGTAACTGAACCTTGAAGACCAGCGCGCCCCCGCCGAGGGAGCTATATGCATGGTAGACCACTTCCATCAGGTTATTGGGCAGATAATCCACACCGGTCACAGAAGAGAGAAAATCGTAGCCTAACTCATCCCGCAGGGTAGTAGCAAATTCAATCAGGTGTTCGGCTTCTACAATATAGCCTTCGTAACCTGTACGTTCATCGGGCTTCACCCATTCAGGAAAACGGGAGGTCAAATCGGTGGAATCGAGGATAACTTGGTCGGCCATTATGCACCTTCCTCTACCTGGATTTCAGGGCTGGGATACGCTAATGCGAGTTTTTCTTGCCAATCGGGATAGTCACGTGGGTCAATCAGGTCAGGCCCCAAAATCGGGATCGGAATAGCCGGCAGCGCTTCTTTTTGATACCAGCGCACATTTTTAATGGATTGACCATCCATCATCTCTTGCAGTTTCATCAAACCGAATATTAAGGCCTGCGGTGTGGGCGGGCACCCTGGAATGTAAACATCCACCGGCAGGAACTTGTCGATCCCGGAAACCACGTTGTAACCTTCCTTGAAGGGGCCACCGCCGGATGCGCAAGCACCCATGGCGACAACATATTTTGGTTCGGGCATCTGGTTGTAAAGGCGAACAATTTGTGGCACCATTTTTTTTGTGACGGTACCTGAAACCAGCATCACATCGGCCTGACGCGGGCTGGGGCGCATAATTTCCATCCCAAAGCGAGAGAAATCGAAACGGCTGGCCGCCGTGCAGATCATTTCGATGGCACAGCAAGCCAAACCAAACATCATGGGCCAGGCAGAATAACGTCGTCCCCAATTGTAGATACGGTCAAGTGTGGTAATTTTTACAACGCTTTCCATTTCCGGTGGAACTTCGTATCCGGGGGCATTCAGATCATCGGACATATTGTTGCACTCCTCAAAATTTGAATCTTAGATCGGTATATGTTATACCCTTCACGATCGCAAATTGCGCTTTTTTGCAGCGGGCAGGATGCGCAATTTGCGATCGGGGGCATTATATAAAAAACGAGCAATCAATACACGACATTTTTGTTGCCGTAGCTAGATCGCTCATTTTATTTCAACCAATATCTGATTAAGCCGGTAAATCGCATAATGGAAAGATTATACCTTGCGAAAAGGGCTTGTCAACCCGTATTTGTGAAAATATATATTTGTTTAAATACTTCTGGATCAGGAAATGTGTCATTGTTTGATAAAATGACACACATTGGATAAGAAAATAATTTGAGTGCTTGAGGAAGAATCTATGAATGCAAAGCGAGTTTCACGGCTGATGGGGAGCATTTGGATCATCACCAGTTTGCTATGGGCTACATTGAGCGTGTTGGGGCTGATTTATGGTTTGCGCTGGCTTGAAAATATGCGCTCCGGGTTGGAAGAGAACCTTGGCCTGGTTGTGGATAGCTTGGGTTCGGTAGAGGGGATTATCGTTGAAACCTCAAATGTGATTACCGCTACTTACCAATCTCTGCAAACAGTCAGCACATCGACCGGGGATGCTTCAGATACAGTTACTGATATGCGCCCGTTAATCTGGAAAACTACGCAAGTTGTCACGGGAGATGTTCCCACGGCTTTGGATGGCGTTCAGGATTCGATGCCTTCTTTGATAGAAACGGCCAAAACCGTGGATCAGACTCTCACCTGGATTGCTGATTTTAAGATTGTGATTCCGATTCCGTTTGCGCCGGATTACGTTTTTGATTTTGGTTTCAGCTACGCGCCGGAAATCCCGTTGGATCAGGCACTGGAAGTGATGAGCGGAAACCTGGAAGGTGTTCCCGATGATTTGAGATCGATGGAATCCGATTTGGACACGCTCGATGCCAATATGTCGGTCATTCGCGATGATTTAGCGCAACTCTCTGAAAATATCACATCCTTAAATGAGCAAATTGCCGCTATCAACCCCCGCCTAGATGAATTTGCGCAAAACATTTCCGCCATTGAAATTTCGTTTTCCGAGATGCAAGAAACTCTTCCCAACTCATTTTTGACCGCAAAACGAATCTTTTCCGGTATCATGGGGCTGTTGCTGCTAACCCAGATTCCATCATTATATTGGGGCTGGGTAATGATGAATGGGAATCTTTTATCAGAGCAGGAAAAAAGCTAACACGAGTGCAGACGCGTCGATTTACACTCCCCGAAACGGCACCTTTGTTGCAATTTGTAAATGAAATTATTCATGAGCTGAAAAACGAATCAGGAGAAAAAATACATGCAACTCCAAACTTTGACTGGAAAATGGCAGTTTCGCCAGGCCGGCACAGAAAAATGGCTGGATGCCGTTGTCCCGGGCGGCGTGCATTC
>DOTA01000489.1 GCA_003513015.1 Chloroflexota bacterium | reverse complement strand
GGCAGGCTGTAACTGCTGGAGTTATCCCAACCCACAATCACGGTTGCGGTAGTCACACCCCGGGCCGCGGCCTCGCGCAATAAATAACGGTCCAGCCGCCAACCGGGGGTCGCAGCCACCACCAAATCGGGCTGGTATTTCTCAAATAGATCGGCGTACACCTCGGGGGTGAAGCGGTTTTGGACGCTCATCACCATCCGGCGCAGCCATTTCGAGCGGCGCATCAGCCAGACAAATCCCCGCATCACCGGGAAAAGTTTCTTCCGCCTGACATGGGCCTCATCTTCCACCTGGTTCATGAAACCATTCACCGCTTCCAAGTTGATGCGGTTCGAAGCGCCCGCCCGCCGCAAAAAGTGCAGCCACCACTGCGCCGAAGGGCTGACCGTGGCCTCATATTGGCGCAGTTCCGCCAGCCGCAGCCCTTCCACCGTCAGGCCGGGCTGCCCAAAACGGGCTTGCACCTGCTCGATGAGGGCATCGTCGGTTAAAACCACCACTTCCACGCCCGCGGCCAACAGCGCGGGCACCACATCACTTTGCAAAAAATAGATCACAGCCAAACCGTGATCAGCACTGATAAAAACTCGTTTGGTCATTGTTGGTTAGTTTTTAACGCGAATAGCACAAATAGACGAATTTCGCGAATTCATTTTCAAAATCATTCGTAACATTCGCTGATTCGCGTCATTCGCGTTTAATATTTTTTTAATCCCGATAGAGAATTTCGAAGGTTCGATGATACAACCAATTGACGATTTTACGCACAGGTTTGAAGCCCCAGATTTTAGCAGAACCCCGCTTCGCCGGCTTTGTGTGTGATTCCGTTCCCTGGGGCTTAAATTCTTCCTGAAGCGTGTTGCCCATGTGCTGCACCCACCAATCAGGTGTGCAAAACCGCAGATAACCGCGCTCGTTGAGAGCAATATCGAGCAAGCGCACCTGTCCCATGGGTCGCTCCGAGGGAATTGGCAGCACACTTTGGAGTGCAGCTTTGCGCGCCACAAATTGAAAATGCGCCGCCCCGATGTAATAGCGCTGGCCCAGATACAGCATGGTCAGCTCTTCAACGCTCGCAAAGTGCGCCTGCGCTTTAGCCTCGTCCGCGCCCAGGCTGCGGGCGTGCCGCCAATAATCGTCCCAACTCAGGAATTTGCCGCGCTCAAGTTCAAGTTCGGGATGCTGCTCAATCCACGCGGCTGTAGCGGTGGAATATTCCGCCGGGGTCCACATGGGCATCCCCGTCACCATCCCAGCCTGCGGGAAGGCCTCCAGTAACTCAATTTGCGGCTCCAGCCAACCGGGGAAGTGGTACACATCGCTATCAGCGTAAGCCACATATTCGCCCGGCGCGGCCCCAAAGATGAAGTTCCAGGCCCCCGCTTTGCCGATGTTTTTCTCTGAGAGCACTAGATATTGAATTTTGCCTTGAGCGTGGATTTCGCTCAGATAAGCGCATACTTCGGGGCAACTGGCGTTATCAAAAACCAGCAAATCATATGGTGTTTGCGTGTTCTCCCAAATGCTGCCCAGGCAAGCTTTGAGCACTTCCAAGCTTTGGGCGTAGTAACCACCCAAAGTGGGTATGTAGCTCACAATCGCCACCGTGACCTTTTCGGGCTGGGCCACAAAATCTACGGATTTAGCGGGGTTTTGTCCGACACGCATGATCATTTTGTAGGGGCACAATATACACTTGCGCCTGCGATGCCAAGTGCATGTGTTGTACCCCTATGCTATCCATGCCTTTTTTGGAAAGAGTTTTTGCACCACCCGGCGGCGCAGCAGACCAAGGCGGCGTTTAAAGGCCACGTTGCCCTCGGATTGCAGGGGATGAACCATACCATCGTTAGCAGAGCGCGCCAACAACGTTAAATACAGCGGCAATAATTCCGAGCGCGGGCGACCATGAGCCTCCAGCTTGACGACTTCGTAACCAGCTTGTTCTACCGTCTGGCGTAAAGTGTGCGCGCTAAAACTGGTGAGATGGGCAATTTCGAAGCTATCGTGGCAGTACAGGTTAGGGACTTCCAGCAGCAGCCAGCCATGGGGAGCAAGATGCTTTTCCCGCAAGGATGCAAGGTAACCCACGGGATCGGGCAGATGCTCCAAAACGTGGGCCATGCTGATTAAGTCTACGCGAGGTTCATTAGATGGTAGGTCAGCAATATCAGCGTGGATGGTCAATCCCTGGGATTGGGCGTAGCCGCGGTAAGAGTCGCCGGGTTCGACCCCAAGAGGCTGATCCCCGTAATGGTCACGGAAAGTTGTGAGCAGAATCCCGGCGGAGCAGCCAATATCGAGGTGGCGGTTTACTTCGGGAACGGAAGCACTCACAAATTCCAATAGCGAGGCAGCGCGCCCTTTTTGGGCCTGCAAATCCTTCAGGATGGGGCCTGGCTCCCCCTGGTAAACCTGGCGATATTCCGCAGCATAAAATTCATCCAACTCGGCAGCGGTCATACGCGGCGATTGGTAGACTAATCCGCAGTGAGCGCAAACCCGGTTACTGACGGTATGGCCACGAAACTGGCGGGTGTCAAAAGACCGGCTGGTTTCGTGGTGGCAAAGGGGGCAGTATTGAACGTTTTCGGGCATAGTTTTTACCAGACACCGCGGCGCATGCGGCGGAAGCGGCGGGAGAGTTTGTAGCGCCAGCCTTTTTCGACACCGGGATGGAGGGTGCGTTCCAGGAAACGCAGCAGGCGGTCGCGAGTGAGACGGGCGGGGCGCACCTGACCACGGATCAGTTCGTGGCTGGAATCGAGGGTCATGTACATGTGGTGCATGCCGCCGCCGAGCGCGGCGTTGATTTTGGTTTCTTCGAGGTCGTAGTGCGGTTTGCCATCTGGGAGATGACTGTAATCGTGATCTTGGTGGATGATGAGCAGATCGTGGGTGGCGTCGATAACGGGCCAACGATTCTGGCGGGCCTGGAAGATCATCCAGTTATCCCAGCCGGCGCGGCCGATGGCGAAAGGTGGCATATCGCCGAAGATTTGACGGGGAAAGATAAAATAATCGGAGCCGGAGGGAGCGTGCAGTTCCCCTCGGGTTTGAGCATCCGCCCACAAGCGGGCGTCCCAACCGGGGGGGAAATCGAGCAATTCGGTGACTTCCAAATCCCAGCGCTGGCCGACCACGAGGAAATCCTCGGTTTGGTTGGCAACCTTGCGGGCCACATCCACGATGGAGGGTATCAATAAAATATCGGCGTTGACGTAGCAAAGCAACGGGCTGTCACTGGCCTCCCGCGCCAACTCAAAGATGGAACTGACCAGCGGGGTGTTCAACTCGTTACGAGCTACCTCGGGGAGGTGTTTCACCCCAAATTCCGCGGCAGTTTCGGCCAGCCCGTCTTCTTCGCCCACGAGGATGACTTCGACATCATCCCCCAGGTGCAGCCACGATTGAATGGCGTTGCGCTGGATCACGTTGATGTGCGGGTTGGTGAAGGGTTTAGGGGCGGAGAAGATGGTGAGGAAGGTGTCAGGTTTTCCAGTGTCAGGTGTCATGTGTCCGGTATTGGGGTAACGAGTTACCTAATCTCCTCGCTCATCCACATCCAGATGGGTTTTGTGCTGGATTTGGGCGTTGATCGCGGTCAGTTCGGGGTGCGCCTGCACGAGAGCGAGCACATCCTTCCAGGTGAAGGTGTCATCGGGGAAGTAGGAGACGATTTTGCGCACCAGTTCCAAGTCTTCGGGGGTGTCTACCGTCCAACGCAGATCGCCGTAATCGGGGGTGTGGTGCAGCAGGGCGATGTGCTGCCCATCAGGAGTCATGGCGCTGGAATAGGGTGTGTTGGGGATACTGTACTTGAGTTGATCCACCGGAGTGCCTTCGTACAAAAATGGAGTGACATGCTCACGCTGATTTTTGGGGATGGCGGTGCGCCAGGCGCGCTCCAGGGCTTCGAAGGTCATCACCTCCACATCCAGGCCAATGGGGAAAGTACGTCCCCAGGGCGGCGGCAGGCGATTGGCGATGAAATCAAAGCGCGTGGCCGAAAGCTTTTTGCGCAAATCCAACGCACCCGTGCCGGAGAGCAGCAAGCGCACAGCTTCATCGATTAGGGCAGGATCAATCAACGGGCAATCGGCGGTGATGCGCACGACCACGTTGGCATGAAAATGCTTGGCCGTCTGGTAGTAGCGGTCGAGCACATCATGGACGCTGCCGCGGCCCACACGATAATCCTTCCGTTTGCAAAACTCAAAAACGGGGGTGTCGGAGGGGTCGAGGGTGGTGGCAACCACCACTTCGTTGACAAACTGCGCCCGACGGGTGCGTTCGACGACCCATTCGAGCATCGGTTTGCCGCCGATGTCGAGCAGCACTTTTCCCGGCAGGCGGGAGGCGGACATGCGGGCTTGGATGATGGCAATGGTTTTAAGAGTCATGTGTCAGGTGCTCCGGTGTCAGGTATACCGTCTTTGAAAACAACTTGACACCTGACACGTAAAAACTT
>DOTA01000031.1 GCA_003513015.1 Chloroflexota bacterium | reverse complement strand
CAAACCCCAATGGCGCTCGATGCGGGCGCATCGAGCTGCCATGCTACAAGGTCTACGCGATTTTTTGGGCCATCGCTGGGGCATGCGATGAAAAGATCGATCCAAATTATCCTGCTAGCGGTGCTGCTCTTTGGGGGTGCCCTGGAGATCATCCCCGCGTATGCCCAGGAAAACACCTGTGCAGGGTCTTTTGAAGCTGTGAGCATTCCCCTGAACGATTTGGGGAACAGCGAATATGTACGGATGGACGGCACAGAGACGGGTTTCACCGGAGGGCTGTACCCCAATGGCTCCAATATTCGCCCGCCGGTTCATAATGCCAGAGGCGTTGCGCTGGGGAATGCGATCACCCCATTAGGAGTTGACGGGCAGCCCAATCCTAATGGCCGGATCGTCATGATCTCCGTGGGAATGTCCAACGCGGCCCAGGAATTTCGTGATTTTGTGACCGCCGCCAAGCAAGACCCAACCCTCAACCCACAACTGGTTCTGGTGAATGGAGCGCAGCCCGGGGCCATCTCGGGCGATTGGGTTGATGCCAACGCCGAAACCTGGAACGAAGTTGATCGCCGCCTGAATTCGGGCGGGTTAACCCCGGAACAAGTGCAAATCGCCTGGGTAAAAGACACCCAAAAATTCTATGGTGATTTTCCGGAAAAAATCCAATCGATTCAGGTTGACCTGGAACAGATCGCCCGCAACTTAAAGACACGTTATCCAAATATCAAAATAGCTTATTATTCCAGCCGCACACGTTCATATACGTATTGGCAAGGTTTAAGCCCTGAACCAAGCGCCTTCGAATCCGGCTTTGCCGTCAAATGGATGATCGAAAAGCAAATCGAGGGTGATCCCCAACTCAATTTTGATCCCAGTCAAGGTGCAGTGGTCGCACCTTATCTCTCCTGGGGAGCATATTTTTGGGCTGATGGGCTTAATCCGCGCTCAGATCAGTTGATTTGGGAGCCGGAGGATATGGCACCAGATTGCACCCACCCTTCCAGGCAGGGCAGCGCAAAAGTTGTCGGCATGTTGATGAATTTCTTCAAAACAGATGAGACCGCCAAACCCTGGTTTCTAGCGCAATCGCAGAACGAAACAACACCAAGCCCAACGCAGACACCCAATCAAAACGAGAACTCCACCTCGATCCAAAGGGATTGGATGGATGAGTTTTTGTCACTTTGGGATGGTTATTTAGTCAACACCCGAGTTCCAAACTGATGCGCATTTTATTTCTTTCGCGTTGGTATCCCTACCCGGCCAATAACGGCTCGAAACTTCGCATCAACAATCTGCTGCAAGGCTTGAGCGAAAAACACGAAGTAGCCCTTTTGAGTTTTGCCGCGGCTTCAGAAATCACGCCGGAGATGGAAAAACCCCTCGATAGATTCGCGGAAATCCGGGTAGTGTCCTGGAAACCCTATGATCCCCACAGTCAACGTGCCAGAACCGGTTTATTCAATCCTATGCCGCGCTCCTTCATTGACACCTTTTCTCCAGAAATGGCTGCCAATCTCGAAGAAATGCTGGCCACGAATTCTTTCGATCTGGTGATTGCCTCCCAAATCAATATGGCGGCTTACGCTCGTTATTTCCAACACATACCCGCCCTTTTTGAAGAGGCTGAAGTTGGGGTTTTGTTCGAGCAATATAAAAAAGCCGTTTCCCCCATCAAACGCTTACGCTACGGTTTGACCTGGGCCAAGCATCGCCGATTTTTAAGGGCCACGCTGGCCCATTTCAAAGCCACCACCGTGGTTTCATCGCAAGAAGAGCAACTTTTAGCACAGGCAGTTCCAAATCACCCCCGGATTCAGGTGGTCCCCAATGGGGTGGATCTGACAAGTTATCAGGATGTTCGGGGAAATCCCAGGCCCAACACAATCATTTTTACCGGCGCCTTCAGTTTTGAACCCAATTTCGAAGCCATGAATTGGTTCACACGAGAAGTTTTTCCCTTGATCCTCGCAGAAATCCCTGAAGCGCAGCTAACCATCACCGGCAACCATCAGGGACGCTCACTGCCATCCATGAAAAACGTCACGCTGGCTGGTTTTGTGGATGATGTGCGCCCACTCATCGCCGAGTCATGGTGCAGTGTGGTACCGATTCTATCCGGGGGTGGTACTCGCCTCAAAATCTTGGAAGCGATGGCCTTAAGGACGCCCGTAGTGGCAACCTCCAAAGGTGCCGAGGGATTAGAATTACAATCTAATCGAGATATTCTGATCGCCGATCAACCCCAAGAATTTGCTAAAACGCTAATTTCACTGCTGGGTGATCCGGTATTGCGCCAAAAATTGGCGAGCAATGCCCTGCGACAAGTCCAAGCCAAATACGACTGGCCGGTAATCATGCCCGATTTCATGAAGCTTGTCGATCAAATTGTAGAACCATCGTGATAAACGCCATTTTCTCGATTCCTTTCATGCAACGCTTGCAGCAGCAAAATTATCGCCCCCTCGTGCGGGTTGCCGTTGTACTAGGCGTGATCTTGCTTGCGGTCGCAGCCGCCCTGGTTGATTCGCATACCGTGAGCTTGATTTTAATGGGATTACCCATCGGAATTGGGATCGTTCTAATTTTCATGCGGCACCCAGGGCTGGGGCTGGTCGCGATGATTCCTGCAAGTTTCGTGATCCCTTTCGAAATCGGGGTCAGCAGCGGCAGTAGCTTAAATCCACCGATGTTGATTATCATGCTGATGACCGGCCTTTGGGTTTTGGATATGGTGGTCATCAAACGGCGGATAGCATTCAACTCGCCTCAGATAATGCTGCCCGCGGTTGTTTTAATCGTGATTGTGATCCTTGCATTCATCAATGGCCAACTTCCCTGGTTTGCATTTGCCAATAAAGCGCCTATCACAGCCCAAATAGGGGAAGTGGCGCTATTTGTGTTGTCTGTCAGCATTTTCCTGGTGGCTGCTCACCAAATCAAAAGCCTGGTCTGGTTAAAGGCCATCACCTGGGTATATCTGGGGATTGGGTTGTTCTTTTTCATCATGGAAACGTTACCCGTGATAAAGGCCTACAGTCTGCGAGTATATAGTTACGGGGCATTGACCAGCCTGTTTTGGGTCTGGATGGTAGCCCTGAGTTTGGGGCAAGCCCTTTATAACCGCCATTTGCTTCCCTGGCAGCGGATCGGTTTGATCCTAGTAACCCTGATTACGATGTTTTACGGCTATACTTTGATCCCAGGCTGGAAATCAGGCTGGGTACCAGCCCTGGCTGCCGCGGCCGTATTAATTGCTCTGTATTCACCCAAAGCGGCCATTGCAATGGTGATTGGGGCTGTTATTTCCTCGCCAATTTTTTTGCTCAGTTTAATTTCAACCGATGAATATAGCTACAATACCCGGGTAGAAGCCTGGCTGTTGATTGCACAGATCGTAAAAGCTAGCCCGATTCTGGGGGTGGGGCCTGCTAATTACTATTGGTATACACCCCTCTTCCCTATCCGCGGGTACGCGGTGCAATTCAATTCTCACAACCAGTTTGTTGATCTGATAGCCCAGGTTGGTCTGCTCGGAATGGGAACTTTCATGTGGTTGATGCTGGCAATTGGCAACCTGGGATGGAAACTGCGGCGGTTTGCGCCCGAAGGTTTTGCCAGAGGTTATGTTTATAGCGCCCTGGCCGGTCTGGTCGGTATGCTGACAGCCGCCATGTTAGGGGATTGGGTGATTCCCTTTGTTTACAACGTAGGCTTTCGAGGTTTTCGCGGTAGCCTGTTTGGCTGGCTGTTTTTAGGTGGTTTAGTAGCGCTAGAGAAAATGATAGAGAAAGGCGAGGCATGAACAGACTAAATGTGGCGCTAAGTGGAGTTGCCATGCTCCTGATTGTTCTCAACCACACCATATATCTGGGCACAGAGTACGCCACGAAGCTGGGCGTTTTCAGTAATACAGGGTTGGGCTATTATATTCTTTGGATATTCCAGGCGTTGGGTTCTTTTGCTGTTCCCATTTTTCTGTTTATTTCCGGATCATTTGTAGCCTACGCTGCGAGAGGTGAGCCACCCCGATTGACGCGTAAATTTCTTCAATCTGGGTTAATTCATATTCTGGTCCCGTACCTTATATGGACAATTATTTTTTATCTGGTACTCAACCTCAACCGAGGCGAAGCGTATGCGTTGACTGAATATATCCAGCGTTTACTGGTTGGCAATCCTTTCCATTTTATTCCTCTGCTGGTATTTTTTTACTTGATTTCTCCGATTTTAGTGCCCCTGGGCAAGCGTTTTCCCTGGGTTTTGATTTTGGTTTTTCTGGCTTATCAGATTTTTCTGCTCAATATCAAATACCCCGGCACCTTGGGGTTTTCCTTCCCCGGTTGGATGAACCGCCTTGAACTCCCCATTTTAGGTGGGACTCTGGCCGACTGGGGGGTTTGCTTCCCCTTAGGGATTGTCTTTAGCCTAAATATGCCCAAAATCCGCCCTGCGTTGGAAAAGTTAAAGTGGTTATTCACGGGTTTGGCGTTCTTATCTTTTGTGATTGGGCTTCTGGATGCCCGCCAGCTTATCTCAGCGCCCTTCGTGCGTTTTATCGGCCCTATCGTCTTTTTGTTGGTGATTCCCGTAATCCCGCGCAACTCAATCCCCGCCGTCCGCCGCTTAGAGGAGGTTGGCAAACGCTCTTATGGCATTTATCTCACGCACCTGATTGTACTGGATACAGTCTACACACTCATTTTTAGTTTGGTGCCAGCCTCGCTGAAATATACATCAATTCTGATTCCTTTCGTTTTTGTCATCGGGTTATTG
>DOTA01000083.1 GCA_003513015.1 Chloroflexota bacterium | reverse complement strand
TCATTGAGCGGGGGAGTCGGAATCACAGGGACATTACCGGCATCATGAGCCTGGGTATGATCGGCAGACACCCAACCCTGGCCTGTGCCAACCTTATCGGTGGGGAGTTTGACCACCCACCAGCCGCCATCTTCGCTCTTACCAATGATTTCGGCCGAGTCACCGGGTGAGGCAATCCCTAAAATGGGATAATGCACGCTGGGGCCGGTACGCACGTTTAGATAATCTGTTGCAACACCATAGGGCACGCCGGGCATTGGGGTGGGGAGTTCCACTGGCGGAGGGCTGGCTTCAGATTTGGGTAGAACATTGCCAAGCAAAATACCGAAGGCAAAAACTGCGATAGCGCCTAAGATCACCAGGATGATGATAAGCAGGGTGTTGCTCTTTTGTGAACTTGGTGGATTTTGTGTTGTCATTTGAACCTCCTATGTTCAAAATGGGTTTTGGTTCGCAAGGATAGATCGGTTTGCAATTTCTACTGCTNNAAATTCGGATTCCAAATCCCGCCTTAACCGACGAGGTTTTCTAAAAATTAGCGGCGCCAGTATTTTAGCCGGATTGGGAAGTGCCCTGGCGTGGATGTGGTTCAGCAATGATTACCAGAATCTGGTAGTGGAGCGCGTGCGCATCCCGATCCCTGGTTTGCCCCTGGCCCTGGAAGGTTTTCGCATCGTTCAGATCAGCGATATCCACCTTTTCCCGCTGACCACCCTTGAATTGGTGGATCAGGCCGTGAGATTGGCGAATCAACTCAACCCCGATTTAACCGTGCTGACCGGTGATTATGTCTGGCATGAAGTGCAGGCGATCTATGACCTGGTGCCCTCACTCGCGCGCTTGAATGCCCGGCACGGCGTGTATGCCTGTTTGGGAAATCACGATATTTGGACGAATGTAACAGTGATCACCCAGGCCTTCAGCCAGGAACGCCTGCCGCTGCTGGTGAATGAGGGTTTGCCGATCTCTGTGGGTGAATCCCAACTTTATTTGGCCAGCCTGGATGATGGTTGGAGCGGCAAACCTGATCTGGCGGCGGCGATGCAAAACTGGCCCCAAGGCGCGCCGACCGTGTTGCTGATGCACGAACCCGATCTGGCAGATACGTATTCTCAGGATGGGCGCATCCACTTGCAACTTTCGGGGCACAGTCACGGCGGGCAAGTGCGGTTTCCTTTTGTGGGCGCGCTGGCAACACCTTACCTCTCGTGGAAATACCCTATGGGGCTGTATAATGTAAATAATATGTGGTTATATACAAATCGCGGATTGGGAACTACCAATGTTCCTCTACGGGTTAATTGCACGCCCGAAGTTACCGAAATCACGCTGGTACGCGCTTAATCTTGCTTTGGGAGGCCTCCGAGTATGAAAAATAGAAATCTCATCATAGGGATCATCGCGATCCTGATCATCGCCATCTTGTGTATCATCAGTATCGCGGTGTTTTTGGTGATGACTAACCAAAACAGTGAAAGCAGTGTGCCGCCTACACTCGATATCAACACCGCGATCGCGGAGGCGGCCAGCGCCTTTTCGGCTACGCCAGTCCTACCTACTGCCATCCCCACAAGCACGCTTACCCCCAGCCCCTGGCCCACGCGCACCCCCTTGCCAACCTGGACAGCCACGAACACGCCGCGTCCGTTGCCCACGCGCACAGAAATCCCCTCGATCACCCCAACACGTGCCACCCAAAAACCGGGGGAAGGATTGGGAGACCCGACCTGGATTGACGAATTTGAGACCGATGATTACTGGACCCTTTTTGATGATGAGTGTTTCAAGACCTCCGTTCGCAACGGCAAATACGTTCAGACCACCAAGCGGGTGCCCGCAGGCGCTTGTTGGGAAGTAACCTGGCCGAAAATTCAGGATTTCTACCTCGAAACGGTAGCCCGTATAGCTGGTGACTGCGGCGAACGAGACCGCTACGGGATCTTCTTCCGGGGTGCCAGCACAAAACGCGGTTATATGTTTGGGGTTACCTGCAACCAGGAATTCTGGCTATCCTATTGGGATAGCGAAACTTACCAACGCGAAACCCTGATCGATTACACCGTGAATGATAAGATCAAAGTTGGGTCGGGCGAACCTAACAAGCTTGGCATTCAAACCACCGGCGACCGGATCACACTTTACATCAATGACACGATGGTTGCAGAAGTTTACGACAGCACCTACATCGGAAAAGGGCTGATTGGATTTTTCATTGCCTCAGAAGTAACCGAAAACTTCACGGTGGAATACGACTATCTGGCTTATTGGGATAGCCCATAAAATTAGCTTTACCCTTCGAGTGAAAAATCACAAATATGGCTTTTTCGGTATAATTAGACAATTTTAGGTAGATAGATATCTACGGAGGAATGATGATGAGTGAGAATCCATTTGAAAATCAGGGGCGTATTGGTATGGTCGCGGGAGAAACGGAATATTCGGTGGCTCCCGCGGGAAACACCACGATTGAGCTGACTTTACGCAACCAGGGATTGGAAGATGATATCTTTTCTCTGAGTGTGGGAGGGATTCCGGCAAGTTGGATTTCTACGGCATCCCCCAATGTGAATCTGGCCCCCGGGCAAGAAAAAGAGATCGCCCTGATTATTCAGGCCCCCGCCCTGACAGAAACCAGCGTGGGGCAGTATCCCGTTAAAATTCGCGCAACCAGCCAAAAAATCCCCAGCCAATTTACAGAGATCGATATTCAATTGACCGTGGCCACCCTCGAAGTTCAGGGGCGGATCGGCCTGTTGATGGATTCCGTGCAATTTACGGTTGCACCGGGCAGCAATACCACTTTCACGCTTGTACTGATCAACAATGGGCTGACCGAAGACACGCTGCGCATGAAAATTGAGGGAATCTCTATGGGGTGGGTATCAACCCCCTCACCGGTGACCAAATTAGGGCCGGGAGAGCAGCGCGAAATCCCGATTACAATTCAGCCCCCCCGCAGCGCCGAAAGCCGGGCCGGGCGGCATGCCTTCCACATCCAAATCATCAGTGAGGCCGCACCTGATCAACTGGTTGAAGCCGATTGCACGCTGACGATTGCCGCTTTTTCGCAGTTCAGCAGTGAGTTGCAGCCGCCGCGCATGGAGGCGGTGCAAAATGCCCAAATTGGCATCAAAAACGAAGGCAATGTGCGCGATACCTTTACGATTACTTGGCAGAGCCACGAAGATCAATTGGCCTTCGAGGTTGGCAGCGTAGAAAATGAGCAGTGGGTATTCAATCAGGCCAAACTCCAAGAAGTGCGTATCCCCGAAGGCAAAGCTGTAAGTACGGTTTTCCGGGCAGGTTTGCGCCAGCGGCCTTTTATTGGCGGCAAAGTAGCCTACCCGTATTCAGCGCATATCCGCTCTTCGAGTGGTGAAACCCAAACCCACAACGGCGAAGTGGTCGATCAGGCTTTGGTCCCCATCTGGGTGCTGCCGATTGTTTTGGTTTTGTGCATTATGATGATCTGTATGGCGATCTTTTTCGTCAACTGGCGCGGCGATCAGACGGCCAATCAAGATGCGACGGCGGCAGCCATAATTGCCGCGACCACTACGGTGATCGCCCAAGAGACCCAATCCGCACAGTTGACGGCAGGTGTGCCCACCAACACCCCTGAACCGACCTTCACTGAAACTGCCACGGTAACACCCTCAGAAACCCCTACCGGGACTGCTACGGCAACCCTGACCGAAACACCGTCACAGACCCCGATTCCTTCAGAGACAACCACGGCTGTGCCGCCAACGGTAGGTCCCACGGATGCTCCCACGCAGGCCCCGACTGAGGCCCCGACCGAACCTCCGGCACCATCCTTACGCGGCGAGATCATTTTCGAATCAACCCGTAATGGTACGCCGGCGCTCTTCAAGTTGCAAACCTGGAACTTTACGCCCGTAATGATTGCCGGAACCGAGAATGCCACGCAAGCGGAGTGGTCGCCGGATGGCGGCCGGATTGCATTCGCGCGAAATGGTGACATCTTCACCATGAACCCGGATGGCACCAACCTGATTAACCTGACCGAAGGCTCCGGTTCAAATGACCGCAACCCGACCTGGTCTCCGAATGGCGCACAGATAGCCTTTGAATCAGATCGCACTGGCAACTGGGAAATCTTCTCGATGCCAGCGGGCGGCGGTGAAGAACCTGTTAACCTGACGAACAACGGTGCCAGTGATACCCAGCCAAGCTGGTTTAGATCTGGCGGAATTTTGGGTGGTTCTGAATGGATTGCCTTTACTACCGATCGTGATGGTAACCAGGAAGTGTATGCCATGAAATCAAATGGCGACCAACCCCGTAACTTGAGTAATAATGGAGCCAGTGATAGCCAGCCCGCGGCCGCCTCCAGCGGTGGAACGATCTTGTTTACCTCGAACCGCGACGGCAACCAGGAGATTTACAGTGTTTTCGAAGATGGCTCCGGCTTGGTAAATCTGACCCGTAACTCTGCCAATGATTCGCTGTCAACCTGGTCTCGCGATGGAGATTGGATTGCCTTCACCACCAATCGAGATGGCAACTCAGAAATCTACGTGATGGATAAAAATGGCAACAACCTCTATAATGCCACCCATAACTCGGCTGAGGATTATTCGTGGACGTGGCGTTAGACTGAAATCACACTAACCGCGGCGAAGGTAGCTTACCCAACCCGCGGATACAACAAACTCATAAGGAGCAAAATATGAAACTTTTCATTCGTTGGATCATCACTGTCGTTTCCCTATTTGTGGCCGTGTTGGTGATTCCTGGGATCGAAATCACGGATAACCGCGCCTGGTTTGCTGTGGCCGTGATGGGAATCATCTTAGGTTTCGTCAACATCTTCATCCGCCCGATTCTGGCTTTCCTTTCGTGTGGGTTCATTATCCTCACCATGGGCTTGTTCATGCTGGTAGTCAATGGCTTCACCTTGTGGCTGGCCTCTTGGATGGCTCAAAGCTGGTTCAATATCGGGTTTGTTGTGGATGGCTTTTGGCCGGCATTCTGGGGCGGGTTGGTGATCAGTGTGGTATCTTTCTTCCTCTCACTCTTCCTGATCGACGATTAGAAATTCGTTTGACCGCAACCTTTTGCACCACATAAAAAAACATCCTTTCTTTCGGATTTGAAAGAAGGGATGTTTTTTTACATCCTATGATATATTTCGTATAAAAAGGAGACCATCCATGAGTAATTTATTTGTTTTTGCATTTGAGACCCCCACGGGAGCTGCAGAGATGCGGGATGCGCTCGTAGGCATGCAAAAAGAGCACATCATCACACTCGAAGATGCCGCCGTGGTTGTGCGCAAACCCGATGGCAAAGTCAAAGTCAAACAGGCTGTCAGCCTAGTCGGTGCGGGCGCTTGGGGCGGCGCATTCTGGGGCATGCTGATTGGAATGCTCTTCTGGGCTCCCTGGTTGGGATTAGCGGTGGGGGCTGTCACTGGTGCGTTATCCGGCGCGTTTTCCGATATTGGCGTAGATGACAAATTCATCAAAGAAGTGGGCAGCACCATCGAGCTGGGTCATTCTGCCCTCTTTCTGCTGGTGAGCGATGTCACCGCCGATAAAGTTTTGGAGCGTCTGGAAGGCTTTTCGCCCAAAATTATCCAAACCTCCCTCTCTAACGATGACGAAGCTAAACTGCGCGCGGCCTTCGGTGCCGAAGAAGAGTAATTGAAATTTTTCGCGGACAGGGAGATCCAAAGAATCGCCCCATTCTTGCCCAAAAATAACAAAATCCCAAACTACTTGATATAATAGACGCAAAATTCCATAGGTTTTGAAAATAAAGGAGAAGAAAAATGCAAGAAAATTATGAAGTTCCCTGGTGGTTGGTACTTATTCAAGGTATCTCTGCCCTCGTCATCGGTTTCTTTTTGCTCACAGCCCCGGCAGCGACCACCCTATTCCTGGTGCAGTTCCTGGGAATCTACTGGCTAGTTAGCGGTATTTTCCAGATTGTGGCGATTTTCATTGATAAATCAGCCTGGGGTTGGAAACTATTCTCCGGTCTTTTAGGGATTCTGGCCGGTTTTGCGGTGATCAACCACCCTTTGTGGAGCACCGTTTTGGTTCCTACCACCTTGGTGATCATTTTGGGTATTCAGGGTCTCGTCGTCGGTGGTATCGGCCTGTTCAGCGCTTTCAAAGGCGGAGGCTGGGGCGCGGGCGTGATGGCTGCCTTGAGTATCATCTTCGGTGTTTTGCTGCTTAGCTCACCTTTTATTGCCGCCCTGGCATTGCCCTGGATCTTCGGTATCTTTGCCGTTCTCGGTGGTATCTTGGGGATCGTCGCTGCCTTCAAGATGAAATAAATTTCAGATCCTTTGCCGTAAAAAAATACGGTGTCAAAACTCTGGATACCCTGAGGTTTGACACCGTTATTTTTAGGGATTCCTGCATCTATAACTGAATCACTCATAAAGGTTGTTCATTGGGTAGTTCGTTTTTCTACACAGAAGAAAAACATCTCCGAATCATGGTGATCCGGCTTCTTTGATCTTCGCAAATATTTCGAAAAAAGCGTTAGGTTCTGGCTTAAAACCTTATTAGCCGTGGTATAAATACTTAACCGCCCTGGAACCTGGAAAATCAGCCCTGATTATCATCGTGCGAGATTCAACTGCGGCACTCAAGCCCTAAATCTCCATCAACCAAACGATCCTGACCCCCGAGCAAGAAGACAATTTGTGCGGGGTGATAAAAAAATCAAATAATTTTTACGAGGTGAAATATGAGTAATATTGTTGCGTTCGCATTTGAAGGGGAAGAAACCGCTGAAGGTATGCTCGGTAATGTTCTAAAACTTGAAGAGCAGGGCAAAATTGAAGTGCTCGATGCCGTAGTGGCCTCCCGCGGCATTGGGAAAAATGTTGATATAAAGCAAACTCAATCTGCCAAAGGAAAATTTACCAAGCGCGGCGCGGGCGTCGGCTTTTTGGCCGGTTTGTTGTTGGGTGGCCCCATCTTGGGCGCGGTCGGCGGCGCGGCTGTGGGAGCAATCAGCGGATCGATGAAAGATGTGGGCATCAAAGATGATTTCATCGAACAAATTGCTGCTGGTTTAGGCCCAAACAGCTCTGCGATTTTCTTGATGACCCAAAACGCGGATATGGAAGCCGTAGAAAAGACTCTCAAGCCTTTACAGGCGCGTGTGTTAACTACTACCCTGGACCCCGAAGTAGAAGCCAAAATCAAGAAACTTCTCGCGGAAGAAAAATACAACTAGCGAGCCTCATTCGGTGGCATTTTTGCTCCGTTCCGTAAGAGATGCAGCGCGATTCGCCGGTGCGCGGCTTCTCTTACGAGGGTATTTTTTGTTTTCGTTAAAAACCTCCCGAAGGTTGGTTGTGTGCCAGAAACTCAGGCCTCAAACCGCCTTCGGGAGGTTTTTTCGCAGCTCCGTTTTCCGGATGCAGCGGGTTAGCAAGATTTTGGGTGATGGGCAAACCAGTTACCCTATTACCCCATCACCCGTTACCTGTTTTCGTAAAACACAACCCCATGCTCGACCAATTTGCCATCTTTATACACAAATTTACCTGAGAAGAATCCCGGCTGGTCCAGCCAGGGAATGAAGATACGATCACCGGGCCACAGATTCAAATCGAGCAGTTCATGGTCGGGGATCCATTGCAGATGGCCTTCGGGGGAATCGATCAATTCACCCGTGAAATTGTCACTCACAAATAGAAAGGTGTACCAATCTTCATCGTTGGCGAATCCCGGAAAGGTGATGATGCCCCTCAGGGTGAGATTATTTACTTCTAAACCGGATTCCTCCCAAATTTCCCGCGCGGCGCATTCTTCAGGGGTTTCGCCGGGTTCCAGTTTTCCGCCCAAGCCGTTCCATTTCCCGGCGTGCATATCATTCTCTTTTTTGATGCGGTGCACCATGAGGGTATGCCCATTTTGGCGCAGATAACATAAAGTAGCAAGTTTCATAGGATTAAAAAACTTCCGAAGTCGTGCAGACTTCGGAAGTATAACGAATTCTTGGGTCAGATTTCCGGCTGCAATGGCGGCCTTTTGGGGGGAGCCGGGGGCACCTGCCGGGGTCGAGGTTTGCGGCCAGCATCGGGGTTCAGGATGATGCTCAACCAGGAGACAGCACGCTGATCGTATTCGCGCATTCCACACATATCACACACCCAGGCGGGAAAATCGGGTACGGTGATCAATTCGCCGCTCATCCAGGTGTAATATACGATATGCTGAATGCTGACATGCCCGGCGTGGCACTCAGGGCAGGGATAGCGAGCTTCATTGTCGTTTACTTCATCGCTCATCGTTGGTTCCTCATCCTAGAGATTCCTGTAGGATGGCTACTCCGGCACTAGCGCCGAGGCGAGAGGCTCCCGCTGCGATCATGGCCTGGGCATCGCTCAGGTTGCGGATGCCGCCAGCGGCTTTCACCCCCATTCTAGCACCAACGATGCGTCTCATCAATGCAACATCGGGGGTCGTAGCCCCGGCAGTGCTGAAACCGGTGGAAGTTTTGACAAAATCGGCCCGGGCTTCTTGGCAGAGCAGGCAAGCCATGATTTTCTCGAATTGGTTGAGTAGGGCGGTTTCGATAATCACTTTGACGATGGCACTCTGATTGTGAGCGGTTTCGACCACAATTTCAATGTCATTGAGCACCTGCCCGTAAGCCTGGGCTTTGAGCGCCCCAATGTTGATAACCATGTCGATTTCGGTAGCGCCCATGGAGATCACCGTCAGCGTTTCGGCCATTTTGACGGTAGGCAGGGTAGCACCCAGCGGGAAACCGATCACCGTGCAGGTATCCACTTTTGAATCGCGCAGCATACCCGCCACGAACGGCACAAAGGTAGGGTTGACACAAACCGAGGCAAAATTATATTCCAGAGCTTCCTGGCAAATTTGCTTGACCTGATGAACGGTTGCTTCGGGTTTCAGGATAGTATGATCGATCCAGCGTGCGATCTCGGCTCCCTGGGGAGCGCTCAACGGCTTGGGGGCCGGGGGGAGTTGAAGTTCGTAGGCTTTCGCCCGTTGGATGAGTTCAGGTATTGTGGTCATTTTTTTAGGGGTAGGAGGTTGCATTGGAGATGGCCGCCTCGATTTCGGGGCTGACCACGGAACCCCAATTGGTGGGGGGCCAATAGATGAAAAGGGCCTTGCCGATCACCTGATCGAAGGCCACAAAACCAAAGCTGCGCGAATCCTGCGAGTTGTTGCGGTTATCCCCCAAAACGAAGATATGATCTTCGGGGACTGTCCATTCACCCTGGCTGCGCGGGGCGGCGGCGATATAGGGCTCGATCAATTGGAGGCCATTGACATAAACATAGCCATTCTTGATCGAAATAAAATCACCGGGCAGGCCAATGATACGTTTGATGTATTCTTGCTGCGGGTCACGGGGATAATCGAAGACCACCACATCACCATGCTTGGGCGCACCAAATTTATAGGCCAGGCGATTAACCATGACAAATTCGCCGTTATTCAGGGTGGGAACCATGCTTGAACCATCTACGCGGATGCGGGCTGAAACCGCATTGATGGCCACAAACAAGACCACCGATAAAATCAGTGTCTCTAAAACATCACGGAAGAACTGCCAAAACCCCGATCCTTTGGATGAAGTTTCCTCGAGTGAAACCTCATCACCGATTTCGGATGGGAGGGGCGCAGCCTC
The DNA here is from genome assembly GCA_003513015.1 of Chloroflexota bacterium. Taxonomy (GTDB): domain Bacteria; phylum Chloroflexota; class Anaerolineae; order Anaerolineales; family UBA11858; genus UBA11858. The sequence goes on along the minus strand of DOTA01000083.1, from coordinate 3,349 downwards.
CGTGTGAAAATTGTCTAAATTTTGTTCCATAATTGCTCCAGTCTAGTGGAGGCATTATAAGACCGCTTGAGGGGATGGGCAAGAGGCGTGAAATAAGCCTAACATAAGATTAATAACCGGCGGCCTGGAAATTCTACTGGGATCAAACTCTCCGCCACCTGGATTAAGTCTCCGGCGAGATGGATGGAACCTATGTCTCAAGGTGAGTGAAGCGATGCGAGCAAAAAGACCTCCGAGGTTTGCTAAACCTCGGAGGTCTGAAGCATCTAAAATCTTATTCGCTACGGGGCCGCAGAATAATCCGGATGGGCGTGCCCAAAAAGGGGTGAGCCTCCCGAATTTGATTTTCCAAATAGCGGAGATAGGTAAAATGCGCCAGTTTGGGTTCATTCACATGCAGAATAAACGTGGGAGGTTCGCTGCGCACTTGAGCACCGTAATAGATTTTCAGGTGATGCCCGGCTTTGGAAGGCGGCGGATGATTATCCAGCGCCTCTCGAATGATGCGATTCACATGAGAGGTTGAAAGCCGGGTGACGCGTTCATCCTGAACCTGCAAAGCGGTTTCTAAAACCTGATGGATGCGCTGCCCTGTTTGGGCTGAAACAAAGATCACCGGGACGTAATCCATAAAATTGAGTTCCCGGCGCACATGTTGGGTGTAATCGCTCATGGTGGAATTACTTTTTTCGATGGCATCCCACTTATTGACGACCACTACACAGCTTTTCCAGGCCTCCAAAATATAACCGGCGATGTGTGTATCTTGAGCGGTGACGCCCGCTTCGGCATCGATCAGCAGCAAGGCCACATCCGCACGTTCGATGGCTTGCATAGAACGCAGCACGCTGAACTTCTCCACGCCCGGTTCGACTTTGCCGCGTTTGCGGATTCCGGCAGTGTCGATCAGAGTGATGGGTTCATTGTGATAGGTGATTTGGGTATCAATGGCATCGCGCGTGGTACCGGCAATCGGGCTGACAATGGCACGCTGTTCGCCCGCCAGGCGGTTCAAAAGGGTCGATTTGCCCACATTAGGCTTGCCCACAATGGCAATTTTAACGGAATCATCCTCTTCTTGCTCGCCGATCCAATCTTTAAAGGTATCAACCAAGGCATCCAGCAAATCACCGGTTCCGGTGCCATGCAAAGCTGAAATCGGGTAAGGTTCATCCATCCCCAGTTCATAAAATTGATAAACATCGTTCTGCCGGGCTGGGCTTTCGCATTTATTGACTGCTAACAGCACCGGAGGCCAGAGCTGCCCGTTGACATCCTGTTGGTGCCGCCGCAAAATTTGGGCGACTTCCTGGTCGGCGGGGGTTACGCCGCTTTCGACATCTGTAATAAAAATCACGGCATCCGATTCTTGAATGGCGATCTCGGCCTGAAAGCGAATATCCGCAATAAAATCAGCGGAACCAATCGAAAGCGGCTCCTGGGCTTTTCCGGGGCCGGTTTGGGTGGGGTCAATGCCGCCCGTATCGATGATGCTGAAGTTGATCCCGGCCCAATCGGCTTCGGCCATTAAACGGTCACGGGTAGTGCCAGGAACATCATCAACCACCGCCAGGCGTTCATTTGCCAGGCGGTTGAACAAGGTGCTTTTGCCCACATTGGGGCGTCCAACCAGCGCAACGACAGGTTTTCTCATATGGATTTTGATCCCTTTGGCTAAAACTAACTTACCCGTTCAGGTTTGTACATCTCAGGGTGTTGGCGTTTGAAGCGGGTCTGAGGTGGGGGTGATTGTGGGGGTCAGCGGTTCCTGAATGGTGATTTCCACAGATTCAGGGCTGACGGATTGCAGGTAGAGACGATTTGGCAAAATATCAACCGTGGGCTGGATTTGGTAGGTGCCACTGGCTAAACCCGTCAAATCTACTACTACGCGCACATCCACCGGCGAAATGTTCTCAAGATCAGGGATTGGCCCAGCCACAATTACATCAACTGATTCCGGTGCTACCTGGGCCGTTAACCCTGGTAGAAGCCCGATGATTTCAACTTGCAAAGAGAGCGTGACACTGCCTTCAATGGCCGCCACGCCCACCAAAACCAGCACGCGGTTGTCGCCAATGACTGAAACACTTTCCGGTAGATTGAGCGCTAAAACGGTTTCGATATCATCCGTGGCACCGGTGAGATCAAGAATTTCTGTTTCCACATATCCGGGTAACTGATCCAGTAAGCCCGGATCGGCTGAAAATAGCATGACATTTGCGGGTGTGACCGTGATATTGGTTTGGCGGTAACCCTCGGCAACTTGCCCGGTTGTCATCACTTTAACCACCATATTTCTGTATCCGCCCATTAGGGTGATGGGCTGCTCAACGGTTATTCGATCCGGATTAAGATCCAGCCCTAAAATGGCTTTGCCGCTGGCATCGCGCGGAATCAGGTTGAAAGTTTGTTCGATGGTTTCAGTTGCTCCTGAAATATCCAGAATGGCTTCTGTGTAGGTCACCTGATTGACCAAAGATGAGCGCCCGGATATCTGAGTTTGAGTGTCACTCCATTTTGGAGTTTCAGCCTGATACCCCAAGGAGGGATCGCCGCGCACCTCCGTGAGAATCGGAACCGTCGCGGAGATCAACGCTTCAATTTGGATTTCGAATGCTTCGGGGCTTTGCGAGACAAATCGAACCGGGCGGATATCCCCCGGAATTTGATATTGCACGGGAACGGTAAAACTGCCTTCTCCCAAACCAGAGAGGTCAACCCAGGCATTCATGGTGCTGTTATCTTTTCCTAGGCTATCAAGGTTGCTGCCCGGCGCAAATAGGGTCAACTCCATACGATCGGGTATAGCCCCTATGATTTCGGTGTTGGCTTCCTGGCCTAAAATATCAACGGGAAGAATGAAAGTGCGTTCCTGGTTGGGATCTGTGGCGGNNCTAAACCCAGACAACCACCGCTAAAATAAACGCCAGGATAAAGGCGCTCAGATTACGGCCCAGCCAACGAATTGCCCTCATCACAGCTCCTCGATTGCGGTTCGGCGGTGACGAGAAAATAAACGCTGGCGCAAGGTTTTCTTTTGGAAGGGTTCATAAATCGCCAACAAGATATTTTCGACGCGCTCTGCTGTCAGGTGGCTCAAGATGCGCCCATTGGTGGCAATTGAAATGGCTCCCGTTTCCTCAGATACCACCAACGCCAGGGCATCACTGACCTCAGATAAGCCCAGGGCGGCGCGATGGCGCAATCCCATTTGGCGCTCTGGCGTGCGCAATAGACTGCCACTGGCAGAGAGCGGTAAGACACAGGAGGCCGCGACAATCTTTGTGCCAGAAAGGATAGCCGCGCCATCGTGTAAGGGGGTGTTGGGGTAAAAAATTTGCAGGAG
>DOTA01000215.1 GCA_003513015.1 Chloroflexota bacterium | reverse complement strand
CTTTGTGAAAAATCGCGGAAACATTTGCGGACATTATTTATCTACAATATCAAAAATGGTGTAGAATTTCCCGAAATATGCTCCCCTCACTGAGCATAAAGGCAAAACGATAAATTTTGCGGTTAAACCTGTTCCATAACATTTTCGAAATCGGTATTTGATTATGAATCAACAACTTATTGTTTTCATCATTATTTTTCTGGCTGTTTTTACGCAAAGCATGGCTGGTTTCGGTTTTCCATTGGTGGCCATGGCGTTGCTTCCCGCGATTCTTGGCATCCATGTGGTTACGCCTTTGGTAGCATTGTTGATAGTAACAATGGAAGTGTTTTTGTTATATCGCTACTGGGATGCGATCAATTTCAAGACAATTTTTCCCATTATTTTGATTGCGTTAGTGGGCATCCCAATTGGAATTCTGATTTCAAGCCACCTGGATGATAATTTGGTGATGGCGCTTTTGGGAGTAGTCCTGACCGGGTATGCGATCTATGCCTTGCTCAACGAGTTTACAGATCGCATCCGCTTGCCGGACCTGAAAGACCCGATTTGGGCCTATGTTGTGGGTTTTTTCGCCGGTATATTAGGTGGGGCGTACAATACGGCCGGGCCAATCGTAATTATTTACGGAAACTGCCGCCGCTGGAGTACAGCAGAATTCAAAGGCAATATGCAGGCCTTCTTTATGGTTACCAGTTTGGTTTCAGTGTTAGGGCATGCCTGGAATGGCGGACTGACCCCTGAAGTTTGGCATTATTATCTTTGGGCGATCCCGGCGATGGTAGCAGGCCTGATTGCTGGGGTGAGCATGGATAAACACATCTCACCGCAAACTTTTCGACGGGTTGTGTTACTGGTTTTGGGAGTCATGGGTGTCAATTTGGTTCGCATGTTTTAGCGGGGTAATTTTTCAAAATTATTAGGCAACTTTCGCAGTTCACAAATTTAAATTGAGCAGAAAGGAAAACAGATCGCAGAATTCAATTTGCGATNNGTTTTTACGCAAAGCATGGCCGGTTTTGGATCTGCGTTGGTTGCCATGGCTTTGCTGCCCGCGGTGATTGGGCTTCAGGTGGCTACCCCCCTGGTAGCTTTGATGATGACAACCATCGAAATCTTTTTATTAATCCGCTACAGAGAGTCGATAAATTTTAGAGCGGTGCTTCCCCTGATTGCATCTGCTTTCGTGGGGATTCCCCTGGGGGTTGTATTTCTGACTCGCCTGGATGAAACCGCAATGCTGGCGCTTTTGGGTTTGGTGATTGCCGGATATGCGGTTTATGCTTTGCTCAAAGAGTTCAATGAGCGCATCTGCTTGCCTGAAATGGCCCATCCGGCCTGGGCTTACTTCATTGGCTTGATCGCCGGGATGCTGGGGGGGGCCTACAATACTTTCGGGCCGCCGGTGATTATTTATGGGAATTGTCGGCGTTGGGGAACCACGGTTTTCAAGAGTAATTTGCAAGCATTTTTTGTGGTTACCAGTTTGGCTGCAACCCTGGGGCACGCCTGGAATGGCGGCTTAACACCCGAGGTTTGGCATTATTATCTTTGGTCGATTCCGGCGATGGCAGTCGGTATCGTTAGCGGCATCAGTCTCGATCGCTTTATACAGCCCGAAGCTTTCCGCCGGATCGTGCTGGTTTTATTGGTGATAATGGGAGTTCGACTGGGTCTTGCGTAATGCATTCCCCTTTTTTGGTAAAAACAAAATACGAGCATGGCAGTTACGCGTCCGTGGAGCGGAACAGACGGTTTGTTCCGCTCCACGGACGCGTNNATCGTTTATTTCGCTTCAACTGAAAACATCTGATCCAGCAAATCTAATACCAAGGTTTTTAAATCCCCTCGATTGGGCAGCGTGCCCATCATGCCATACATGGCCGCGGAACGTTGGGGCAAAGCGGAGCCTTCCACGCCAAGCAAACTGGAGGCCCTACCCATCAGATTACTGACCAGCTTTTCTGGTAGAAAACGCACCAAAAAGCGAGCGACGCGCAGCAAGAATGCATCTCGGAATTTGTGCCAGCTCGGCTGGTGCGTTTTTTCCACCGCGTGAGAGAGATCGCGCAGAAAACCATCGATCACTTCGGCGTGAGCATAATTCAGGGTAACGTGCAGGCTGGGCGGGAACTGCTGCCGATCCATATACCAACCCTTCAGGGTCATCTCGTCACCAATGTCATAGATATTGTGCTGATCGGAGGCCAGGGCTAGCACACTCATTTCGGGGTTACTCAAAATATGCACGCCATCGATTTTAGTGATCCCAGCCTTCAAGCGGTCGGTGGCTTGCATCACTTTGCGCACAATTTCTAAATAACCTTCTTCGCCCAGGAAGTTTAGCACCGCCCAAGCCGCAGCGATGGCGCCTCCGGGACGCGAACCGGCCATGGCGGGCGAGGCGTAGATGCCCCCGGCCCAATCGGTATCGACGAAGAATTGGTACTGCCTGAGAGCGTGGCTGCGATACAAAATAACGGAAGCACCCTTGGCGGTGTATCCGTATTTGTGCAAATCTGCGGAAATGGAGGTTACCCCCGGAACACGAAAATCAAAATCAGGGATGGGATATCCCAATTTGCGTACAAAGGGCAGCATAAAGCCGCCTACGCAAGCATCCACATGAAAGAGGATGTGATGCTTTTGGGCAACGGCCGCTAAACCTAAAATAGGATCAACCACGCCCTGGGGATAAGAGGGCGCCGACCCGACCAACAAAACCGTATTGGGGGTGATGGCCGCTTCCATGAGATCAACCTGCGCCCGAAAATCTTCCCCGACCGGCACACGCACAGATTTAACCCCAAAATAGTGAGCCGCCTTCTCAAAAGCCGGGTGTGCGGTGGATGGCAGCACCATTTCAGGCAGGCCAGCCCCAGGTTTTTGCAAGCGCCCCCACTCTCGCGCCGTTTTGACGGCCATTAGCAGGCTCTCGGTGCCCCCGGAGGTCATCGTNNTCTCCTTGAAAGCAGTTTCTTTTTCAATTTGTCTCTCCAATTTACTTTGGTTGCAGCAAAAGACTGCGCTGTGTTATAACTACAATAGCTTTTAGAATAGCAAATCATCCTGGTTTTGGAGGCTTCCATGACACTCAATAAATCGCTCTGTGAATTAGAAAAGCAGGGTTTCATCGTTACGGATTTCAAGGATTATAAAAAACTGGTGCGTCACGGCGAATATGTTTGCGAAGGCTGTGGGCGAGTGGCACGACGCAAGAAAAATCTTTGCCACCCAAAACCGCTCTATCCAAAGGAAGATAAGAAAAAGTAATGGGAGTACTGCAAAAACCAAGGGGGTATTATAAATAGATTTCTCAGTTGATTGGAAAGATTAGGCTTGGGGGTGAACGATTTGCAAGAAGGCTTCGACAACCCGCGGGGCAAAGTGTTTACCAGATTCAGAACGAATCATATTCAGGATTCTTTC
>DOTA01000145.1 GCA_003513015.1 Chloroflexota bacterium | reverse complement strand
CATCTCCAAAGTGGGTGACATCATCGATTTGGCCACCGAGTTGGATATTGTGCAGAAGCGCGGTTCGTTCTACTCGTATGGCGATCTGCGCCTGGCGCAAGGGCGCGAGAACGCCAAAGAATTCCTGCGTGCCAACCCCGATATTGCTGAAGAGATCGAAACCGCTGTACGGCAGCAGGCCCTGGTAGGCGGTATACCCATGAGCGGTAGCGGCGATGACGATGAGGCTTTTGATGACGATTTGTAATTTTTCGTAACCTTTCAGATTTTTCTAACCCCTCTCACTCCGAGAGGGGTTTTTATTTTGACTGAGATATAATTGAGCGCAGGAAACAAACTAAAACTTCCAAAAGGATGATGCTTGTGCGTTCCAAATGGTTTTTATTTCTGGTAGTCTTACTGCTTTCAGCTTGCAGTAGCTCTGAGAATCAGATCACCCCTACGCCGGATGTTTACCGGCCACCCACCCAGGCCGTGACGGCTACCCATCTACCGGCGATCACTCCAGAGGCCGAAGCGGAACGTCCCACTTCGGAACCGGCCTGCACCAATACCCTGTGGTTCTTCCAGGACCTCACCATCCCCGATGGCACAGTGGTTTCTCCTGGCGAAAAGCTGGATAAACGCTGGTTGGTGCAAAATTCAGGCACCTGCAATTGGGATGAGCGCTACGAAATTCGCTTGGAGGCCGGGCCGAATATGGGCGTGCCGCAGGTGCAGGCACTCTTCCCGGCGCGCAGTGACACCGAGGTGACCATCCGGATGAACTTCATTGCGCCCGATGAACCCGGAACGTACCGCAGTGCCTGGCAGGCTTATGATCCTGATGGTACCCCCTTTGGCGATCCGTTTTTNNTTCTTGAAAAGTCGCTCTGTTTTTTGACATCGGATTTGAAGTTTTTAAACGGAAAGAGAATCACGCACCCGTGGCTGAGATTCAAGCCAGCTTTGAAGTGCTCCCGTTATGGGAAGTTGCCGCCAGCCTGAATCATCGAAGATGCTTTCATAACGTACGGTCACTAATTCAGCGATGGTTGCCGGGCGTTGTGCGGCGGGGATATCGGCGTGTAAATGCAGGGGATAGTTAATTTTAGGGCTGAGGAGTTGCATTTCCAAGGGGGAGAGCGCCGCGAGCAAAACGCCGGTGAAAATCGCCTGGTGAATGAAAATAGCGTAAAGCTGATTTTTCTCGTAATAGCCCCGGAGTTGCGGTTGGCGATACCAGCTTTGGAACCGTTCTAACCATTGGGTCAGCAAGCCTCTTTCGGGTCGGACGATGAACATCCCGGCGTTGAAATACGGGTAAATCTGCTCGCCGGTATGTGTCAGCATCGGAAAGGTGTTTTCATCCGGCACCTCACAGATTTCGTAGATCAATCGCCAAAAATCATCCAACGGATGGCCCCAGGCTGCGCCGATCAACTGGTGATGTACGGGGCGGTAGCCCAGCGTTTTGCCGGGGGAGAGCAGAAATTCGGCGGGTTCCTGCAGAATCAGCGTATCGGCATCCATGAAAACCAGGCGCTCGCTCTGCCCGCGGGTCAAGGATTCAGCCTGGGCTGTCGCCGCGATTTTGGCGGCAAAGGGAAATTTGAGCAGGGCTTCATCTGCTTCAAAAGGGATGGTTTCGATTTGCCAGCGTGCCAACTCGCACTGGGCCGCTTCCGAAAGCGGTCCTAAAGCCGCGGGAACCATCACCCGGATGGGACTGTCGGCCAACTCCCCGCCGAAGGTACGCAAGCTCTCGGCCAACAGCAAAACATCGAGTGCAGCTTTTCCGGGAGTCGCCAGGGTAGTGATGATTAATTTGTGCATGGTGTCTGCCTCCTTTGCCTATTGTACTGACAAAACAGGGCTGGCGTTCAGTTGTTTGATACAATTGCCCACACCGGCGCTTGCCTGCGCAGGGCGTAAGCAGCAAGTGATGAAAATGATTGGAGGTATCGATGGCCGCATTAAGCCCCAGCGCCCAACGGGTGCAACAAGCCCTCACCCAACTCGGCCTGACCTTGGAAGTGGTTGAACTGCCCGATAGCACGCGCAGCGCGGCCGAAGCGGCCGCGGCCATTGGCTGCACCGTGGGGCAGATTGCCAAATCGCTGATTTTCAAAACTAAAGGGAGTGAAAAACCGGTGCTGGTGATCGCCTCAGGCAGCAACCGTGTGGACGAAAAAAAGATAGCGGCCCTGTTAGGTGAAAAAATCAGCAAAGCCGAGGCCGATTTTGTGCGCCAGCAAACTGGTTTTGCCATTGGGGGCGTGCCTCCTGTGGGTCACATCGAGCCGCTCCGCACCTTCATCGACGAAGATTTGCTGGCCTACGCAGAAATCTGGGCCGCAGCGGGCACGCCGCACGCCGTTTTTCGCTTAACGGGGGCTGATTTAGTGCGGGCCACCGGTGGGCAAGTTACGGATGTGAAAAAACAAAATGATCCACCAGACAGTTAAAATTGGACGCGGATTTCACGGATAAACACGGAAATTTCCTGAGAAAAACGGATCAGAATCCGTGAAAATCGGTGTAAATCCGTGTCCGAAAAAATCAAGATTTCGTTTTTACGATGCGAATCACCGTAGATTTGGTGCGCTTTTCACAGGCCGGGCAGCGCACCCATTCCCAACTGCCCTCTTTATCCACCCCGTGGGGGGCCAGCAAATTGACCAGGAACGAAATCTCGAATTCGTGGCCGCATTTGCGGCAGCGGCAAGCATAATTTTTGGTTTGACGCAGCACTAAATACAGCATCCCGCCAAAAACGATCAATAACCAACCCCACCAGTATTCTGGCAAAAGGCAAACGGCCCCCAGGCTGATTGCCAGCACATAAATCACCAGCAGAGCGATGCCGATCACCCAATCTTTGCGCTCCGGGTCTTGATATTTGTTCATTGAGCAGCCTCCTCCATCAAGCGCTGAATTTCCAGGGGAATGCCCTTGTTTTCATCGCGCTCCAGCGCTAACGCCTCCATTTCGCAATGCTCCAGGCACACGCCACAGCCCATGCAAGCCGCGTAATCAACCACGGCATAGCCCTCGGCGGCGCTGATGGCGCTAAACTGGCAAACCTCTTCGCAGGTGCCGCAGCCCGCGCACAAATCCTCAGCGACCACGCAAACATAGCCTGAGGAAGCCAGCATGGGTGTGCCGTTGCGGTGAGCGTTCATCGCTCCGCAGCAGCACTCGCAGCAATTACAAATGGCATAAAAGCGCCCCAGCATGGCATCTTTGAAAAAAGCGTGCGAGACATGCCCGCGCTGGTGCTCGGCCTGGATGATTTCCACGGCCTCCTGTTGGCTGATCCAGCGCGTGTGATTGGGATGATGCTCGCTGACAAAGCTGGCAAACGGTTCCCCCACCACCAGGCAAACATCCATCGGCAGGCAGGGGTTTTCCTGCGCCATGCGGCAAGGGCAATCCAGCGCCACAATGTGGGCGGGGTTTTGCAGGATGATGGCGCGTGCCCGTGGGTACGGAATCACATGCTCCAAATCGTCGATGCGGATTTCTTGGTTGATCGTGACCATCTGGCGGGCGGTTTCGGCCGAGATCACTTTGCCGTGATAGCCATCGGCCAGGGTGCCGCTGCCGTTTTCGGGCAGAGGCTTTTGAGGCAGCAGTTTGCCAAACCCCTTAAAAAGCGGCGTTAAAGCCCTCACCAGCGGGTGATTATTACGCCCCAGCCCGATGTAAAAATAAATCCAGCGCCCGTAGATGTAGGCGTGCAGCCGGTCGAAGCGCGAATAATCGGGGAGTTGATCGGCCTCGCGGAAGAAGGCCTGGGTGGAGGGTTTGACCCATTTGGATTTGGGTTTCATGAGATTTTCCTGGGGGTGGAGGATACCGCTAAATATAACGGAAGCACGCTCCGGCCCCGTGCGTGCTTCCGTTATATTTAGCGCAGCAAAACCCGATAATACATCCACAACCCGCTGAATCCCGCGAAGATCAACAGAAGCAGGTAAGCCATCAACGGCCCGCCGCTGACCAACAGCGTCAGCATGATCCCGCCGATGGCCGCCAGCGACCAGATGATTTTCAGGTTGAGCATGGCCCGAAAGGCCTCGATAGAACCTTCCCAGCCCAAAAGGGATTCGCCGCCGATGCCCAGCAGCGCCGCGCCCACCAGCCGGGCGGTGAAGGGATCGGGGTTGGCGAAACCGAAGAGCGTGAGCAGCCAGACGGGGGCCAGCAGCAAGGGGATGGCAAAGACGAAATCGACCACAAAATGAACCACAAACCAAAAACGCAAACTTCTGGGAACCATAGCAACCTCGCGGTGTGGATTAGTTGAGGCTATTATAGCGATTAAACCAAAGGACTGCCAGTCATGACCACGGGCAGTCCTGATTTTAGGGAGAAACCTCCTTTCGGGTGGGTAGCCTGCGGTGGTGGGGGTTGTCGCGTTCGATGTCAGCGGCCCGCCGCGATGGGAGATCAGAAATCAGATTGGCGGCACTGGCATTATCGAAGGGGGCAAAGGCCACTAATCCAACTGCCAGGATCAACGCCAGGGTGCTGATGATGAGAATGGAAACTTTTTTGTTTTTGGACATGTTTTGCTCCTTTTGTTTGAACTAGATTTGATGGATGGAAAACCATCCGTTTGGATTGGCCTAAGGATAGCAAGCAGATGTTCAGAA
>DOTA01000269.1 GCA_003513015.1 Chloroflexota bacterium | reverse complement strand
GGGGTTTTCAACCCAATAACTTGAATGATACGTGCTGGCAATGCGGGCAGGCCGTAATGGCGGAACAGCGGTGTCATCGCGGCGATAAATGTGATATTCGCCGGTGCTGTCTTCCCAATCCAACAAAATTCCACCATCTTGTTCTGTGATTCTCAAATGGGGGGCAGTCGGCAGCGCCAATGCCTCAGCCGTTGCCAAATCGATTTTCCATAGTTTAGCCGATTCCTGGGGATGATTGCCCCGGCTCGCGATTACCAACCAATTGCGATTGGGCCAATAAGTAACCGTCAAGAGTGATTTATCTGTGGATGCCAGGGTATTCCAATGGCTGAGATCGCTGGAACGCATCACGCGCCCATCTTCAGTAATAAGATAAAGATAGCTGGCATCTTGAGTGATTCCGTTATAGGATAAGGTATTCATCCGAAAACTAGGGAAATCATACGAGTTGATATTTCCACTGGTATCAAGGGTATACAAACCTGCTTCCCCGATCTTTAACACAACAACTTTATCATCGAAGGTGATCAGCCGCGAACGGCAGTTTATCATCTGATTCAACGCGTCAATCCTGGCCCAGTTTATTCCTCCATCTGAGCTGACAGCGATACCGCAAGCATCTTCATATACATCATTCCAGACAACGTATAAATTCCCCTGTAAACCGATAATATCGTATGTGCGGTACGCGCCGATTACGCCAGTATCACCGCGGGCGATTTCAAGCCAGTTTTTGCCGCCATCCGTCGATGAAAAAATTTTCCCCAAATAATAACCTTCGCAATTCGTTTCGTTTGGAGGGGAGATGCTTTCCTGACAGGCGCTGGCTGCGGCATAAATTGTGTTGATGCCATCGTGCCATAGGCCCCAGGTATGCAAAATGTTGGGCAAATTGCGGTTTTTGATGATAATGTTGGTGATGGGCGTGTAGGTGTAGGTATTGCCCAATGTCCAATCATCTCCGCAGCAGGGATCGACCCCGGGAATATATAAATTTTCGCCCTGCCAAAGCATATCAATGAAACCCTGCTCCGAAAGAGGGGCCACAGTTGTGATCACAGTGCCATCGGTGACACTCAGGAGTGAGCCATCTACATCCGCCGGACGCCCCGTGCCAAACCCGGCATAGAGCAAATCGCCCACCGGCAAAAGGGAGTAAGCGCCAAAATAAGCGGGATCACCTGCAAATCCAGTTGCGGTTTTATACCAACCGGCATAATCAAAACTGGGGAGCAGTAACTCCTCGAGCGGGGCTGGCGGATTGGCGCTCAGAGTAGTCTGCATGGCCTCGAAAATATCTGTGTCGGGCAGTGTGCCCTCCAATTGGTCAGAGGCATAACCGGAGGCGGTAGTGGGCACATCGACGCCCGTGTGCCCGGTGCTGCTCCAATTGATATAAAATGGCGTGTTATCGGGCATATAAAACGGGCCATCTTCATTGGCCGCGCCGCTAGAAGTTAAATCCACGCTCATGCCACCGGTTTCGTGATCNNCTATGCGCGGCCCAGTCGATTTGACCACCTTCAACCATCAGGAAAAAACCATCCGGGTCTTGCGAAAGAATTGCAATCGCTTTCTCGGTCAGGGCTTCCAGGCTGGGGGCGTAAGGGCGCAGCATTTCTTCATCCGCGAACAGCCCCAAGAGATGGGTCGTCGTAGCCGGATCAACCGCGGCAAAGCCAGCGGCATCGCAAACGTAGGTGTAGCCCCAATCGACTGCTTCGGTAATCAGGTTGCGCCCATCGCTTCTTTCGCCAGGTTCAGGGTAACAGCCCGCTGCACTTGTGGGCAAAAACTCATCTTCCCCGCCGCCCAGCAAAACATTGGGGCGGTGTTCAAACAGCTGCAGAGCGATTTCTGTCATGCTGTTGCGGCTGGCAACGTGCGCCCCAAAAGCCGCCGGGGTGGCATGGGAGACTTGCACCGTGGTGATCAGCCCCACTGCCATGCCGCGGGCTTGGGCTAACTCCAAAATAGTTACCAGTGATTTGCCCTCAGGGCTGATGGCGAGCATCCCATTATTGGTTTTTACACCCGTAGAAATAGCTGTGGCCGCCGCGGCCGAATCTGTGATACTGTTATCAGCCGAGGCGGTTTGCGACCAACCCGAAACGGTTAACTGATCCATGACCAGTTGACCAGACTGTCCCACCGAGTACCACTGACCGGCAGTTCGATGGGCTGCGCCCATGCCATCCCCAATAAACAATAAGATAGAGTAGGGTTCCGGTGCTTGGGAGGTCGCGGCCTGAACGCGGCTTGCCGGGGCCGATTTCAGCATCAGTGTGCCCATAATTATTACCAAAAAGAGTGAAAACAATCTTTTTTTCACGGCAAAAAATCTCCACGAATAACCCATGTAAAAAAATAATATCTGATAGAACAATGCCAGTCCGGGGTGGACTGGCATTAGTAGATGAAATCTGGAATTTACCCAGAAGAACTACCTGTTTCATGACCGGTAATCTTGGCACTTGTCGCCCGCATTATACTACCCTTCGATTTTTCCGCGCAGCCGCCCCAAGGCTTCTCGAAATCCTGCTAAAGTTTGACTGGTATTCTCAAGTTTGCCGCCCTCGGCGCGCACGAAGCGCGAATAGGGCGCAATCGCTTCTTTGATGTTATCCAGGCTGCGCTGGATTTCGCGCTCGAACTGCGCTCGCAGCGATTGCACCAGGGTCTCGCGCATTTCAGCAATTTTGGTTTTAAGCTCATTTTTGGCCTGCCGCCGCTTGGCCGGGATAATGAACAACCCCAGCAACGCCAGCGCCGAAGCCATAATGATACCGGTCACATCCATTGCCATGGTAGTTGCCAATGCAGTGACCACCACCCCCAATCCAACGGCACCTACCTCCAGCACCGCCGCTGCCGCCACCGCACTCTGCACATCGGCGGCAATTTTGCGAGCCTCATCCGTTTTGTCATAACCTTCGACTACATCCCGTGCAGCGCGGCCCACCCCATCAATCAGCCGCTCACGTTCTGAGTGAAACGCCCCAATTTCCGAGCCGCCCACGATGCGGTCTTTATATTGACGGCGGCGCTCGGCCAAATGCTCAGTGACGGCTTGCCATTGGCGCAAATCAGCCTCCACCAGCCAGTCGATCATCTCACCCACGCGCACATCAATCTGCGTGGGCACATCAGTGACCACTTTTTTCTCGAATTCCTGGCGGATGCGCTCCTTTTTAGTAAGGTCGATTACCCGCGCCAGGCGGATGGTGTCGTCAAAATATTCCTGGCCGCGCTGCTCCATCTCATATAGGATTTTTTCAATGTCCGACATGCGGAACTCGAAATCGCGGTGCATATCGCCGGAATAGATTTCTAGCTGACGATCGACATCTTCGAGGGTGGTGAAATCTTGCTTCAGGAGATCTAACCGTCCA
>DOTA01000351.1:12219-12388 GCA_003513015.1 Chloroflexota bacterium | reverse complement strand
TCCCCTCCCGTTTGGTAGGAGCAAACACTAAATCCCCGCTGCGAATCTCCGTGGGGGGTGGCTGTCCCCCGGCTCGCCGTAAAATCGCCTTGGCGCGGGCCACCAACTGTCGGGGGCTAAAAGGTTTCACAATATAATCATCGGCCCCAATTTCCAAACCGGTGACAAT
>DOTA01000351.1:0-12117 GCA_003513015.1 Chloroflexota bacterium | reverse complement strand
ACATCGGCCAGCACGCGGTCATCATCCACGATCAGGGCTTTCATGCGGCATCCTTCACAAGGGGCAGCGTAAACCAGAAAATCGAACCACCATCAGTGCGGTCATCTACGCCCACCAGTCCGCCGTGGCCCTCGACAATCGCTTTCACCACCGACAGCCCTAAACCGGCACCTGCGTGGGAGGTATTCGATTCACCATCCGGATAGATAAAGCGATGGAAGAGATCGGCGCGAGCCTCAGGGGAAATTCCCGGCCCCCGGTCGGCGACAGACACACAGGCTTCATGGTTGTTGGCCGTAACTTTGAGTTGAATCTCCGCCTCGGGAGGCCCATATTTGCTGGCATTGCCCAACAGGTTCACCAAAACTTGCACGATGCGACGCGGGTCAGCCCGCACAACGGGGATGTTCATGGGCAAATCGACAATCAGGTTTTGTTCGTATTTGACCAGCAGAGGCTGCATGGTCTCGGCAGCTTCCGCCACGATGGCTCCCAGATCGACAACCCGCGGCGAAACGTGGAAACGTCCGGCCTCAATGCTGGCACTTTCGAGCAGATTATCGACCAGGGTTTGCAGGCCTAGGGTTCCCAAGTGCAGAGGGATGAGTAATTCGTGCAGTTCCGCAGCGGTGAGTTCAGGCGCCTGATCGAGCAGCAACTCGATGGAAGCGGCCAGGGCGGCCAATGGCGTGCGAAATTCGTGGGAGACATTGGCCAAAAAATGGCCCAAAATGCGGTGAACGGCCTCTTCTTCCGAAATATCGCGGAACACCAGAGCGATTTCGGCCTCGGCGGCTTCGGAGGGAGCAAATTCGGCGCGCGTGATGGCGAAGGAAGCCACCCGTCCATCCGCAAGGCACACATCGGCTTTGCCGCGCTGCCCGGCTTCGGGGATGACGCGGGTGAAAGCCTGTAGGCTGTTTGCCAATCGAAAGATATCATCACAGGGTTTGCCCAACACTTCGGGGCGCAACCAGCCCGTGATGCGCTCGGCTCCGTGGCTGAAAAAAGTGATGCACCCCTCGCCATCCAGCGTGACAATGCCTTCCACAATCGAAGCCAGTAAGTGCTTGCTCCAATCGCGCTCGGATTGCAAGCTGGTCAAGGTTTCTCGCAGATCGGTACGGGCAGTCTCTAAAGCCTGGGCAACCAGGGAAACCTCACGCACATTGGTACGAGTATCAACCGGCGATTCCAGATCGCCGCGGCTCAGCGCTTCAGCCGATTCTGCCAGATGCACCAGGGGTTGGCTGATGCGGCGCGAGAGCAACACACCCAAGACCGAGCCGATAAAAGAAACCCCTAAAATGCTGGCAACCAACGTGCGGGCCAGTTGATTGCGCGTTTGGTCAATCTCGGTTACATCCAAGGCAACTTCAGCAGTCAGGCCATCTTCTTCCAGGGGGAGGTGCGCAGCATAATATGGGATCCCCTCAATTTCAAATGTGTGGTGTGAGGTGCGATCCAAAAAAGCCACATGCTGAACTGTATCTCCCAAAACATCAACCCCCACCTCGAAACTGGTAGATACCGGCGTACCATTGATCCAGATGGTATGTTCCAAACCAGTTTCCTCGCTGATCTGCTCCGCAAAACCATCATCAAGCTGGTTACAGACAAACACGTTGCCTAGCATTACCCCGTTATCATCCTCGATCGCTTGATAAGCGGTCAGACAAGCCTGCGGAATCCGATCATTATATTGATAATTGCCNNGCCGTTAATGTTGCCAGGTTTAATATCTCACGATACTGCGCGCCATATAAAGCGATGGCAGCGCGCTGCCCCTGTTCAACCTGTGACCAAGCCTGACGGTCAAGTTGATTATGCAATAGCCAGATAGCGGGCAAGCCCACCGTGGCGGCCGTGAGCAAAACAACGGCCATAAAAGCAGCAATCAATTGAGTGGATAGTTTATGCATGTCAAAAATAGTTCTCATATAATATAATTTTACACCTGCTTTAATCACATGATCGTAACCTGTGTGGGAAAAAAATGTAATTAGCTTGCTCCCAAAGATTTTCGCGAGGCATTGCTAAGCCGCTACCATCCAAATTACAAACTCTGGTTGCACGCCACGCCAAAGCTTGGTATCCTTAGGGCGGCNNCCGTTTCTGGCCGAGTTCTACGGTGACCGGGAGCGCTATGCCTTTCAAACCCAAATATTTTTCCTCCTGAGCCGGTATCACCAACAAAAAGCGGTTCCTAAACATCTTTCCAACGGGGATCACCTGATCGCCGATTACACCTTCGAAAAAGATGCCCTTTTCGCGGGGATCAATCTACAAGGCGACGAGCTTGATATTTACCACGAAGTTCACGAGGCCTTGGGCGAAAAAATTCCGCACCCAAATTTGACAATTTATTTGCGAGCCAGCACCGAGGTGCTGATGCAGCGCATCGCCTCACGTGACCGTTCCTACGAGCGCAACATGGAATGGGACTACATCGACCAGCTCAACCGCGCTTATGAAATGTTTTTCAACGATGAGCATCCTAAATCGCCCGTTCTCACCATCGATACGAATCAACTGAATTTTGTTTCGAATCCGGAAGATTTGAAATGGGTGGAAAACCGCATTCGCCAGACCCTGAAAATGAGCCCCTATCAAGAATCACTGCCCCTGGAAATCGAGGCTGCTGACTAACCATCAAAAGTCAGCGCACCCCAAAATTGGAGGAGAACTATGCAACTGACCCCCGAAGTGTTACAGCAATTTGCTGAAACCAGCGTTGAAAAGCTCGTTCAGGTCGATTCCAGCATTGTGGCCGCATACTTATGCGGATCGACGGTACTGCCAGGCAATCCGCTTTTGGGCGGTACCACGGATATTGATGTGGTTCTCATCCATACCCGAGAGCCGCGCCTTGAACGCGAAATCTTGCGCCTCACCGATGATGTCCATCTGGACCTCTGCCACCACACCCAAGATAGTTACCGCCAGGGGCGGGAGTTGCGCGTACATCCGTGGATGGGGCCGACGCTCAATAGCGCCAAACCGATCTATGATCCTCGCCATTTTTTAGATTTCACCCAGGCCAGCGTGCGCGGTCTGTTCCACCGCCCCGATTACACCATTCAGCGCGCCCAGGCATTGTTGGATCAGGCGCGTCAGACTTGGGTGGGATTGCAATCTATTTCGATTGCACTTGGCCCTAATGTGGTTGCCAGCTACTTGAAAGCAGTTGAAAATGCAGCCAATGCGGTGGCCGTGCTCGAAGGCGAACCACTGACCGAACGGCGGCTGCTGCTGGAATTTCCGCAACGCGCCGAGAAACTCGAGTATCCGCGAATGGTGATCGGCATCATGGGGCTGTTAGGTGCGCACAATATCGGGGATGAGCAAATTCGAGCCTGGGTATCCCCGTGGCAGGAAAGTTACGATGCCATCCCCGAAGAAAGCCGGCCCGCGGGGCTGCATGTTTACCGCAAAGATTATTACTTGCGCGTTTTCGAGGCGATGATCGATGGGGGCGAACCGAAAGCGGCACTTTGGCCGTTAATCAATTCCTGGACTCTGGCTGCCAGCGTACTCTCGGCGGGAAACCCGGCTTATCAGGGCTGGCGAGAGGCTTGCCAGCAACTCGAATTACTTTCGTCAAACTTGCCAGAAAAAGTTGCGGCATTGGATGCTTTTCTGGACCAAGTTGAAGAAGTACTTAATCAATGGGAGCAAGAATCCGGGTTTTAGTGTACTGCTTACATGCGAGGCAGTGCCACTCTAAAAGTTGAACCTTTGCCCTGGCCGGGCGATTCCGCCCAAATCCGGCCGCCGTGCAAAACCACAATCGCTCGTGCAATCGCTAAGCCAAGCCCCAAACCCCCGTAGCGGCGCGTCAGGTGATCTTCCACCTGATAGAACTGCTCAAAAATCCGTTCAAGTTTATCCGGGGGAATGCCGATGCCTTCATCCCGAATCTCCACTAAAACTGCTTTGTCAGATGTTTTCATGCGGATATAAATTTTGCCGGGATCCGGTGTAAAACGAATGGCATTATTGAGCAAATTGACAAACACCAGTTTGAGCTTTTGATCCACATTAACGATGATCGGCTCATTGGGCAAATCTATAACCATACGATTTTGCTTTGTGCCTGCAATCGCACTAATTTCAGTGTAAGCGGCACGGATAATTTTTTGAAGTTCTGTGGGGAGGGGTTTGATGTCGCGCTTGCCCGTGTAGATCAGATTCATATTCGTCATATCTTCAACCAGGGCGCGTAATTCTAAGGCGGCACCCAATACATTGCTGGCATGTTCGGATATATCTTCGCGGGCATCTTCTTTGAGGAAGGTCGCGTATCCCATAATAATTCCTAATGGCGTACGGAGTTCGTGAGAGGCAACCGCCATGAAACGGCTTTTCATTTCATCAGCTTCGAGGAGTTGGGCATTGGCTTTCTGCAATTCATTCATTTGGCGGGTATTGTTAATCGCCACAGCCGAGAGAGAGGCGATGATAGAAAGCATTTTTACATCTGTGTAAGTGAAGATTGATGATTTTTTGTTAATGGCCTCAATCACACCAATTTTTTGTTTGCGAATTCGCATGGGCACGCCTAACAACGAGGCAACTTCGATTTGAGTTTGTTTACTCACTTCGCCATAATGGCGTTGATCGTGTTGAACATCATTGATGATCAAAGGGCCATTCTCTTTGAATATCTTGCCAGCTATACTGCCATCCAAGGGAACGGAGATTTTTGCTAAATCATCGGGAGCTGTGCCTGTAACCGCAGCAAAGCGCAG
Source organism: Chloroflexota bacterium (assembly GCA_003513015.1). Taxonomy (GTDB): domain Bacteria; phylum Chloroflexota; class Anaerolineae; order Anaerolineales; family UBA11858; genus UBA11858. The sequence goes on along the minus strand of DOTA01000351.1, from coordinate 7,366 downwards.
TTGTTGGATTTCCTCGTTATAGAGCAAGATTGAAACTGCTTCACAATCCAAGAGTTCAACCGCGGCATCAAGAATATACTCCAATAAGGGATTCAACTCTAAAGTTGAGTTCAAAATAACACTGATTTCCACCAGCCGGGATAACTGGCGAATCATCAACTGTGGGTCTGATGTTATTGGAAGCGTAATCGAATCGGTCATAGCAAAAGTGTAATCTGAAATAATCGCTTTGTCGAACACCGATTAGTCCTATTTTTGGGGTTTTCTGGGTGTCTCACCTGCACTGCGTTACGGTGCAAGTATCGTGCCTTTGTGATAAATTTTCAAGCCCTTTTTGTTTTAGGCTGAGCAGTTACGGTTTTCTAAAAGTAAGTCACCAATGAATGTTCGGACATGGAATTTAAAGACGCCCAAAGGGCGTCTCGTATGCCAAACTTCTCAGATCGAGATACCGACTACTATTCAAAGCGAGAATCATCGATCATCTGCTTAACTTTTTCGTCTTCTGATGGAGTGGCCACTGAACTCGTCCCTTCTCTCTCCCAACGCGCCTCGGCAGCCTTCAGGGCAGCCTGCGAGGCCCTGGGGACAATTGCCCATTTGCCGCAATGCGGACAACGTTGTAATTTGCCCACTAACATATTGGGAGCCATGAAATTACGCGAATACGGGAATTCGCAACGCGGGCAAACCGCACCACCCGCGGAGCCATATTGTTTCGGTTTGAATTCTTTGCCGCGGTTCATTAATACCGGCCCCAAAACACCCACTACGGCTATCACGCCGAAGACCACCAATAAAGGCACAATGATCTTCATCGTGGATGAACTCGCCTCTTCAGCGCTCAGGATTTGCCGCACAAATTCTGTCCCGTAGACCGGAGTGCCATCGGCTTTGTATCCCACTGCCGTCAGGGTATGAATACCAGGAGCATATTCATCGGTATTGAACTGATAACGAAAAGGCGCTTCAGTGACAGTGCTTACAACTTCTCCGTCAATCAAAAAATCCACCTTGACAAGATCATCCGGGGCGCTGACCCGCAAGCTAAATTTTCCCTGAATCTGGCTTCCGGCACCGTACCCCCAATCGCGGCTCAAGCGTAAAGTTAAGGTTTCTGTTTCACTTTGAGCAGCCACCGAAAGCGGAAAAAGAAATGCGCTCAGCAACACAACAATTAAAAACATTTTTCTCATAATAAACTCCAATATCATTTCCAGCGAGTTAGGATGGTTTCTCTTTGGAATAATTGAGTAGCAAAGGCAAACATCCCAGTATCAAGCACGATCAGAATTACTGCCATCCAGAGGATAAGTTGGGCATTAAGGTAGATCAAGCCTAAAGATTGGGCCACAAAAAGTCCGACGAGGGGCAACACAAACAAGGCCGATACTTGTTCGGCGACGCGCGGATCATTGACGCGCGAAGAAATCATCACGGCGATGGTGACCCCAAAGATTGCCAATAATGGACCAACAACAATAATCGCAGTCAGCCACAAGGCATCCAGGATTTTGCCTACCACCCCCGGGCTGGTTGCTAAAATAAAAGCACCAATCGCAAATATTAAAAAGCTGAGCCAGGTAGCCAACACGGCCGGGATCGTCGCAGCCAAGGCTTTTCCGGTCAGCAGTTCAATGGTTTTTATGGGGGTGGCCAACAACGGTTCCAACGTGCGTGTGGATTTTTCACCAACGATGCTGTATGATGCAAAAGTTACCGGGATAATCATCGGCACCATCATAAACAACAGCATAAATTGAGATACCAAGAAATACTGCATGCAGCCACTTCCGTCTAAGCCCACACATAATTCCATAAATTCCGGAGGAACATCTGACGTTGATGCCAAATCATTAATATCGGAGGCGTAATTTCCTGTGGCATACATGATAACGAGCGGCAGTACAGCAAACAAGAGCGGCAAAAAGGCCGTTGTAAAAAGCACAAATCGATTTTTGAAAACTTCAGCCCATTCTTTACGAACAAGAATCCATATTTTTCTCATCATAACACCTACGCATTCACTAATTGCATGTAAACATCTTCCAGCCGCTGGCGGACCTCGCCGACAAATTGAATTTCGGCCCCGGCTTGTACGAGGCCATTAATCAAAAGCGGGTTCTGGCTTTCAGGGTCATCTAACCCCACAATCAACTTATTATCGACAACCTCCACAGATTGCACAAAAGGATGCTGCTTGACAAACTCAGCCAAATCAGGTTTTGCCGTCACAAGGTGAAAAACCACTTTGCGCCCGAAGAGTTTTCGGCGCAAGGCATTGGGGGTATCTAAAGCCAGCAAGTTGCTTTTGAAAACTGCGATGCGGTCACACAGGCGATCGGCTTCATCAAGATTGTGGGTACAAAGCACAATAGTGCGGCCTTCTTCCCGCAACTCAGCAATAAACTGACGCACCAGGAGCGCGGCCTCAGGATCTAAGCCACTGGTGGGTTCATCTAAGAAAAGCACTTTGGGTTCGTGCAGCAAAGCCCGCGCAATTGCCAATTTTTGACGCATACCTTTCGAGAAAGTCCCGACGGGTTCAAAGCGGCGTTCCCACAGCCCCAACATGCGCAAATAACGTTCCACTTGGGCCGGGAGATCGGCTACCTCGTACATCTCGCCGAAAAACGAGAGATTACGCTCGGCAGAGAGTTGGTCATACATCCCCGGCGATTCAGTTAAAATACCCACCGTGCTACGGATTTCCTGATTTTGCTTGCCAACTTCATACCCGGCCACCCAGGCCCGCCCACTAGTCGGGCCAATCAGAGCACTCAACATACGAATGGTGGTGGTCTTCCCGGCACCATTCGGCCCGAGCAAACCAAAAATTTCACCGGCGTGAACCGAAACCGACAAGCGATCTACAGCCAGAACGGCATCGAATGATTTTGTCAATTCCTGGATGACAATCGCATCCTCTTGATCAGACATAACGAGAATCCTCCAAAGTTTCGATGGATGGTTTTTGAGGTTGAATCTCAATTTGAGCTGGTTCTGTATCTTCAGGCGATAAAACATCTTGGATTTCAGCGGGTTCCCGCAAAAGAAAAACAATCACCAACCCTAACAATCCCAGGCTAACAATCAGCCCCTCCGTGACATAGGTCCCCCAACTTTGCGCGCCAAAAACAGCCACGGCATCTAAGATGGTATGCCAGCCGATAGCCAGGAACAGCCAAAAAATGTTTTTTCGCCGAAAAGCCTGAAGCACCAAAACGGTGGCACTCAGGTGAAAACAAATCGCGGCAGCGCGTTCCACCGCCCCCAGAAGCGCCGCATACCAGGGCAACGACCAATACGTTTCGACCTGCAATTTAGCGAGGTCTAATTGTTCTGGCGTCACAATTGCGCTCAAATCCGCGTTTCGATAGGCCACCAGTTGGACAAAGGCATATAACCCCAAAACACCCAATATGATGGCTTCGATCCCGCCGTGCCCGGCGCCAAACATCAACGCCGAGCGCCAGGTACGATCTGATTTTGCGACAAGCCAGAAGCGATAGACCAGATAACGCGAGACCTCTTCAAAAACACCGGCCGAAAGTCCCAGCAGGAGAGCCACAACCGCCAATTGCAAAACCGGATCAGAGATTTGCAAATCCAGCTTTTTCAACAACGGATTAAGTATCCAGGCATTAAAAGGGATGTGAAAGACCTGTGATGCCACAAAAGTGAGCGCACCCACGCCAAACAGCCGCCATTTTCCGTCCAGCTTTCGGGACAGATACACACCCAATCCCAGAGGCAGGGCAATCATCAGCGCAGCATTTAAGAAGCGAATCAGAGCATCAAACATCAGAAATCACTTTTTTGTTTCACGTGAAACCATAACATTAATCAGCGTGTTCTGCGGGAGGAGTTCCCTCCGTTTCCCACAGATAAAGAGTGTCCTTGACAATCTCGGCAACTTCTTCCGGGCCATAGCCCAGGCGGGCCGTCTCGTTCAAAAAATAACGGGTCAAGCGCTCTAAATCATCCCGGCGAAACTCACTGGCTGTTTGATCCACGGGCAACGGTAAGATATACGTGCCACGGCCATGTTGGGTAGAAATCAAACCTTCTTCATCCAGCAAGCGGTAAGCCCGTGCAACTGTCGTAAAATTCACATCCAAATCTGCCGCCATTTCCCGGATCGTGGGTAATTGAACATCGGGTTCAAGCACACCACTAGCAATCAGATGCTTAATCTGATCGATGATTTGCACATAAATGGGCATCTTGGAGCGAAAATCAAGTTTTATTTGCATAAAAATTGTTCTATTGTATTATTGTTTTATTGTGTCTTTGTAGGATTGTATACAGAAAATCGATTTTGTCAAGACGGAAACTTTAAAATTCTTGACTCTGCTTTCCGAGTGTGCTACCCTGCCATCAAGTTAACTAGCCCAAAAGGAGTTTCAAATGGAATATCGTGATTTAGGACGAACTGGCCTCAAAGTTTCACCGTTATGTTTGGGGGCGATGAATTTCCCGGACCCCAGCGGGGAGGCCGAATCCCTGGAAATTATCAACCGCGCGTTGGAGAGCGGCATCAACTTCATCGACACCGCCAACGTCTACAACCGCGGCGAGAGTGAAAAGATCGTCGGCCGCGCCCTCCAAGAAAACGGACGCCGCGATCAGGTCGTACTGGCAACCAAAGTATTCGGCACAATGGAGGATGACGACCCCAACGCCCAGGGCGCCTCGCGTTACCACATCATCCAATCCTGCGAAGATTCGCTGCGCCGCCTGCAAACCGACCATATTGACCTCTATCAACTCCATCGCCCCAGCCAAAACATCCCCCAAGATGAAACCCTGCGGGCCTTCGATGATCTCATTCGGGATGGCAAGGTGCGCTATATCGGTTGCTCCACGCACCCGGCCTGGAAGGTGATGGAGGCTCTGGCCGTCAGCGAAAAATTCGGGCTGAACCGCTACATCAGCGAACAGCCACCCTACAATTTCCTCGATCGCCGCATCGAGAATGAACTCGTACCCCTGGCGCAAAAATACGGGCTGGCGCTGCTGCCGTGGTCTCCGCTGGCGGGCGGCATTCTAGCCGGGCGCTACGATAACGCCAAAGATTATCCCGAAGGCTCGCGCGCCAACCGGGCTGAGTGGTTCGCCCGCCGCGTCAACCAGCCGGGCATTGATGTGGCTATCAAAGTTGGTGAAATGGCAAATGAACGCGGGCTGACCACCTCCCAGTTGGCGTTGCTCTGGGTTAAGGATCAAACCGGGGTTACGGCACCCATCATCGGGCCACGCACGCTTGCTCACCTAGAAGACGCCCTTGGCATCCTCGACAAGCATCTCGATGAGGCCGATATCCCCCTGTTTGACGAACTCGTCCACCCCGGCAACGCCATCGCCGACTTCCATAACAGCAACGACTGGATGAAGGCACGGGTGTTGTAGCAACGTAAACAGGTACATACGGATACAAGTTAAAAATTCCGTGTCTACCTGTTTCCCTGTATACCTGTGTACATTCACATAAGGAGACCCCCCATGCCCCTGCTTTTTGATATGCCCTATGAAGACCTTCTCACTTACGAAGGCACCAACCCTAAACCCGCGGATTTCGAGGCCTATTGGGATACCGCCCTGGCCGAAATGCGGGCGCTGGACCCGCAGGTGGAACTGATCCCGGCGGAATTTCAAGCCCCCTTCGCGGATTGCTACCACCTGTATTTCACCGGAATAGGGGGTGCGCGCGCGTACGCCAAGTTTCTACAGCCCAAAGGAATCACAAAACCCGGCCCGGCAGTGCTGATGTTCCACGGCTATTCGATGAACTCCGGTGATTGGGCCGATAAGCTAGCCTATGTGGCCGCCGGCTTCACCGTAGCCGCGCTGGATTGCCGCGGGCAGGGTGGCAAATCCGAGGATGTGGGCGGCGTGAAGGGCTGGACGCTCAACGGCCATTTCGTGCGCGGCCTGGAGGATGATCCCGCAAAATTGTTGTACCGCTCGATCTTCACCGATACCGCCCAACTCGCCAAAATCGTGATGGAGATGCCCTCGGTCGACGAAACCCGCGTGGGTGCCACCGGCGGCTCGCAGGGTGGCGGGCTAACCCTGGCCTGTGCCTCCCTCGAACCCCGGATTAAGCGCGCCGCCCCCGTTTACCCCTTTCTGAGCGACTACCAACGCGTCTGGGATATCGACCAGGATGTCGATGCCTATGACGAACTGCGCGCCTGGTTCCGGCGTTTCGATCCCCGTCACGAGCGCCAAGCTGAAATCTTTACCCAACTTGGCTACATCGACATCCAGCACCTGGCCCCACGCATCCGCGGCGAAGTGCTTATGGCCTCAGGGCTGATGGATACCATCTGCCCGCCTTCCACGCAGTTCGCGGCCTACAACAAAATCACCGCGCCCAAATCGCTGCTGCTCTACCCCGATTATGGGCACGAAGGCCTACCGGACTTGAACGACAAAATCTTCCAGTTCATGCTGGGATTATAAATTTCATCCGCGGAGAGCGCAGAGAGAACAAAAAATCTCCGCGTTCTATGCGCTCTCCGCGAAAAAAATGGAGAACATGTGAATAGAATCCTGATTACCGGAGCCAATCGCGGCCTCGGCTTGGAACTGACCCAACAATGTGCGCAGCGCGGCGACCGGATTTTCGCGAGTTGCCGTTCCCCGGAAAAGGCAGCTATCCTTGAAGAAATCGCCGCCAAACATCCGGGGCAGGTGACCCTCCTCCCCCTGGATGTGGCCGACGAGCAGAGCATCGCCGCATGTGTAGCCCGCGTCGCCGCCGAAGTGAAAGCGCTCGACATCATCTTCAACAACGCCGCCATCCACGGGGGTGATGAGCACCTCTCTGAAGTCACCGCTGAGATTTTGCTCAAGGTACTCAATGTCAATGCCGTGGGGGTTGTGTTGGTCGCCCAAAAATTCCTGCCGCTGCTCAAAAAAGGACATCATCCCAAACTGATCAATATCTCATCAGAGGCTGGCTCCATCTCACGCATGGATCACTTCCGCGGCTACAACTATTATGGGAGCAAAGCCGCCCTCAACATGTACACCCGCTCCCTGGCCTTGGATCCCGAAACCGCGGGCGTCACCGTGATCGCCCTACACCCCGGCTGGGTCCGCACCGACATGGGCGGCGCGGACGCACACCTTTCGGCTACCCAATCCGCCGCGGGGATTCTCAAAGTCACGGATGGGCTAGCACCAGTCGATAACGGAAAATTCTACACCTGGGAAGGCATCGAATATCCCTGGTAAAAAAAAGCAAACCACGTGGTTAATTTTCTAGGAGAGAAGCATGGTCAAACAAGTATCCGAGAAAGGTCTGCAATGGTTCCAAGACGCCCGCTTTGGCATGTTCATCCATTGGGGCGTGTAT
>DOTA01000494.1 GCA_003513015.1 Chloroflexota bacterium | reverse complement strand
GCCTCAGATCAACTGATCGATGAAGCCAGAGCCGCCGCCGCAGATTTTTTGGGTGCCAGCCGCCCCCAAGAGATTGTCTTTGGCCCCAATATGACCACGTTAACCTTCAATTTGAGTCGTTCCCTGGCCCATTGGCTGAACCCCGGCGATGAGATCGTGGTCACCCGCCTCGATCACGATGCCAACATCAGCCCCTGGACGCTGGTCGCCGCCGAGCGCGGCTGCACCGTTCGCTGGGTTGATTTCGACGTGGAAGATGGCACCCTCAATCTGGATAGCCTCGCGGCAGCCCTGGAGCACAAACCCAAACTGGTGGCGGTGGGCTATGCCTCCAACGCTCTCGGCACAATTAACCCGGTCAAAAAAATCACGGAGATGGCGAAGGCTGTGGGTGCGCTGGTTTTCATTGATGCGGTGCAGTATGCCCCGCATGGTCCCATCGATGTACAAGATTTGGGCTGTGATTTTTGGGCTTGCTCTAGCTACAAGTATTTGTAGTCTCAATCGACAAAGTATCATCACCTAAAACACAGAAAATACGAGCCATCTTCATATATCCTTTTTCATATAGTGATACCTGTGTATCTAGCGTTTCAATAATCCTCAACCTAACCTCAAAATCTGAATCTGCTTCTTCCAAGCCTTGCGATGCATCGATTGCAAACTGCCGTATTATTTCAATTTGCTCTTGTGAGTACGATCTGGCAAAAGCGATACCGCATAATAATTTGTGTAAATGAGCACCTCGTATAATCAAGAAGAAAGGATACGAGGTAAAGATGAGTGAAACGAGGGGCAAGAAAAAGTTTGATCTGCCATCCGCTGAAAAAGTTCAGGAAGAACTTTCCAATGCAGAAAATAGGGATGATTTCTTTGGTCGAGATGATATTTTCTCAAAGCTGTTCGCCAACACAATGGAGCAGATGCTGGTAGCCAAACTGAGTGACCATCTGGGATACGAGCGGAGCGAAGCCAAAGGACGGAAATCCGGCAACAATCGTAACGGGTATTACGACAAAAAAGTACGTTCTTCAAGGGATGATGTCAACATCCAGGTACCGCGGGATCGAAAAGGTTCCAACATCCCGAACATCTTAATAATCAGGAGAAATATTATGGCAAAAATAACCGTACTCGGCGCAGGTGTGATGGCAACTGCCATCGCCATTCCATTATCAGACAATGGTCACGAAGTCCACCTTGTGGGTACNNGCAAACACGCCCATATTGATGATTGCCAAAGGCCTGGTGGGAGAAGGCAATCACCTGCATATTCTGCCTGAAATATTCCGCCAGAGCCTGCCGGAAGCGATCCGAAGCAGCATCCAGATTGCCGCGATTGGCGGGCCTTCGATCGCGGGGGAATTAGCCGACCGCCGGCATACCTGCATTACCATCACGGGGTCGCAGGCAGCCAACCTGGAGGCAATCGCGGCGATGCTGCGCACGCCCTATTACCATATTTGGCCCAGCCTGGATATGATCGGCGTAGAAGTCAGCGTAGCGATGAAAAATATTTATGCCGTCGGCGTGGGTTTTGTGTATGGGCAGCTTGAAAAACAAGGAATCGGCAACATCCATAATCCAGCCGCTGCGGTCTTTGCGCAGGGTTTACGCGAAACGGCTTATCTCGTGGAATTTTTAGGTGGTGATTTGCGCAGCGTTTACACCCTGCCCGGTGCCGGTGATGGATTCGTTACCTGCCAGGGTGGCCGGAATATGCAAATTGGACGCCGGATGGGGCAAGGCATGATTTATAGAGAAGCCATCGCCATGTATAAGCCCAATGAAAGACCCGAAGGGCCTCCCCTGGCAATGGCGATTGGGCCCACAGTGCGGGAGATGATCGAGTGCGGGAAGTTAGATGGCAATAAATTGCCACTCTTGTGCAAACTGATTGATGTTTTTATCGATGAGCAACCATTTGAAATCCCCTGGGATGCCTTCTTTGGTTGATATTGCGTCACATCAAACTAATTCCGGTCTAAGATGCCGCCAGGGGTTTCACAATCCCTGGCGCACCGGGAAAGCAAGGCCACAAATCTTTAGCATATTCCTCGTGCTTAGGGCAATCGCTTAGGCTCGCTTCGATAGGAGTATAATCCTACTTTTGGGCCAATCATGGCCCAGAGAAAATTGCGCCGTGAAGCCAATTTTTTTTACAGAGGATCTGATTGCATGACCACACCCATACTATTCTACGCCATTTCTATTTTGTCCGTTCTCATGATTGGAATCTCGAAGAGCGGGTTTGGTTCTGCGTTAGCCGTTTTTGGGGTGCCTTTGATGTCGATGGTCATGCCCCCCGCCCAGGCCGCGGCGATTGTGCTGCCTCTACTGATTTTGATGGATCTATTCAATTTGTTTCACTATCGCCGCCAGTACGACCGCAAGAATTTGTTGATCTTGCTGCCAGCCTCCATTGTGGGCATTGTGATCGGCACCTTGACTTTCCGATATCTAACGGATGCACATATTCGGATCATGATTGGGAGTATTGGGATTATTTTCGCACTCTTTTATATCAGAGGGCAGCGCAAGGAACAATCACAGGCTCAGCCAGACCCTGTGCGAGGTAGCTTTTGGGGGGTGATCACCGGTTTCACCAGCTTTGGAATCCATGCCGGGGGCATCCCCGTGAATATTTATTTGCTCCCTCAACGGATGGATAAAACCTTACTGGTGGGTACAACCGTGATCCTGTTTGCCATTTTGAATTGGATCAAGCTCATCCCGTATGCGCTCTTGGGCCAGCTACAAGTTGATAACTTGTTGATCTCCCTGATATTAGCCCCCTTTGTGCCCATCGGGTTCTGGTTGGGGATCAAGCTGCACGATCGGGTCAACGAAAAACTTTTCTATAACCTGGCCTATTTCTTTTTATTCGTTACTGGGGTGAAGTTGCTTTACGATGGCCTGATGCAACTCTAAATCTGGGGGAATCTGATACAACCGGGCCTCTCCTTCTTCCTGGATCAGCTCAAAATTGGGGAACGTGAAGCGATTAGAGATAATCCGCGTCTCAGCGCGTAGTTCCTGTCGAAACTTATCTTCGAGTTTGGTGAGGGCATCTGGCATCAAATAGCACACCATCACGGTAGCCGCGCTCAAATCCTTGTGGAAAAAATTGCCAAAGACAATCTGAACGCGCTGGCGCTGACCCATAATTGCCACCAAAAACTGGCACCAGAGGTAACGCAACGGGTCGATCTCGATTCCTACGGCGCGCGCGCCATAGCGCCGCGCCGCCGCGAGGACGATACGGCCATCCCCGCAACCTAGATCATAAACCACATCATCCGGCCCGACCTCGGCCATTTCTAACATGCGATAGACCACCCGCATCGCCGAAGGTACCCAGGGACCGCCAACCATGCGCGTCCAGTAGAGGGATACAACGATTAAGATTAACGGTAAATAATCTAAATAGGATTTGAAGTAACCGGCGAAATCGACCATCGGAAATTATCTCAGCTTAACTTCCGGCTACCGTTTTTTCCAGAAATTCAATAAACAACTTGGCAGAACGGGGCAACCGCTTATTTCTCAGGTAAGCCAACACCAGATTGCATTCGATATCTTCAACCAGGGGGATGCCCAGCACATCGGGATGGTTGTGGTACTGATAAATTTTGGAGGGCATGAGTGCCAAACCAATATTGGCGCCCACCAACCCAAAAACGCTAACCTTGCTGTGACTGGAATAGAAAACGGTCGGCTCAAACCCGGCCTTTTCACATTCATCCAAGATCAGTTTGTGCAGGTCGGTCACTCGATCAAACAAAATGAAATTGTCGCCCGAAAGTTCTTCAATGGAGAGCGACGATTCCGCCGCATGGCGGTTCTTTTTCGATACTACCGCCAGTAATTTATCTTTGGAAATTTCAATATTGGCGAATTTCTCACCATCCAAATAATTATGACGGGTAAATGCCAGGTCAAAGCGGCGTTCTTCTAACGCGGGCAAGATGTTCAAGCCGTCAATTTCATCCAAAGAGAACCGGATATCGGAATACACCTCTCTGAATCGATCGATATACCGGGTAATGCAATATTGCGTGAGCACCGGGATCGCCGCAATCGAGAAGGAATCTTCCGCCGACTTATACCCGTCAAGATCAATCGCCATGGCTTTATAAGCCTCATTGATCCTGCGGGCGTGTATCGCAAAAGCTTCTCCAGCCTCTGTGAGCGTTACCTTACGGTTGCTACGATCAAACAAGGTAACGCCCAATTCTTTTTCCAGGGCAATCACCTTTTTGGAGAGGGAAGATTGGGAAATATATTGATTGTCCGCGGCAGCAGAAAAACTCCCTGTCGCCACAATTGCCAGAAAATATTGAACTTGTCGAATTTCCATCAAGAAACTCCGCTAATCCATTCCAGAATGGAATGGATTGTATCATAGAATGAATTGCTGTTTCATCTAATAGGAGGTATGCTATTAATAAACAGGGCAAATTTTGCCGAAATACATTCCCTGGTAACCCACAAAAAAGGAGGCTCCTTATCGAATAATCCAAGATGAAATTGTTTATAGGTCAAAATCCAGTAATAACACTAAATTTGAAGGAGACAAGATGAAGAAAAACCTGATACTTATGTTCGTTATTTTCCTCCTGGCCAGCATGGCACTCACGGCCTGTGGCAGTAAAGCCACCGAAGCGCCTGCTGTCGAGGAACCTGCCGTCGAAGAGCCTGCTGCTGAGGAACCTGCGGCAGAAGAGCCGGCAGCNNGAATCCTTTCTTGAACGGTGTATCCACCTCAGTGACCGAACAATTCAAAGCCGATGGTGTTACCGTTAACGTCTATGGCGCTGACGAAGGTGGTTTGAACCAACAATTCGATCAGATCGAGAACTGTATTTCAATGAAGGTTGATTTCATGTACCTTATGGCAGCCGGAGAGGTTGATCAATTACTTCCCGCGATTGACGAAGTCAAAGCCGCCGGTATCATGGTCATGGGCGTTCCTCCTCAAAAACTGGAACCCTTCGATGCGATTATGCACACCAGCCAATTGGAAGACGGTCAGAAAGTGGCCAAGATGGCCTGCGATTTCATTGAGGCGATGTACCCGGATGCTGCTGACGGCAGCGTTGAAACCGCCATCATTGGTGCCGCGAGTTCCTCCGTTGGTATGAAATTACGCGATCAGGGTTATTCCACGATCACTGACATCTGCCCCAAGGTCAAACTTGTTGCACATCTGGATATTTCCGGCGATAGCATTCCTGTCGGTCAGGCTGCCGCTGAGAATGTCTTAACCGCCAATCCCAACGTCAAGGTGTTCCTTGGCCAATCCACCGCCCATGCCCAGGGGATTGCTAACGCCATCAAGGCGCTGCCCGGCGTGAATGTTAATGAATACGGCGTTTTCGCTGGCGATATGGATCCATCCATGATCCCGGTTGTCACCAGTTGCGCAGATCCCTACAAGGGCTTTGTGGCCATCGGTGGTACCGCTCTTGAC
>DOTA01000491.1 GCA_003513015.1 Chloroflexota bacterium | reverse complement strand
TTCATCGATCAGTTGATCTGAGGCGTGGCTGGTGGCAAAGGCGCCGTGGGTGTTGGCGTTCATCTCCAATAAATATTGGTTGTGGCGATCCAGCACGGATTGGGCGACTTGCGTGCCCGCGGGGTTATCTAAAAAAAAATGGCTGCACGTTGCAAAGCCGGAAAATGGGAACGGACGAGCGAAAGATCAAGAGGCATAGAGTCTTCTGGGAATTTGCGATTTGAGATTTCCCCCACTCTACCCTGAGATCAGCCCAGGATGAAATTTAGATCGCTCAAGCAGGGCAAGCACATGTTCGGGGATTTCGTCACCTTAACCGTTGGTGATTCCGTTATAGAGAGATTTTGCCAGCCGATTTTATCCAGTTTCGCTTTCAATAAACAGGTTGATCAGCCGGGGATTGGCGTCGAAACTGTATCGGGTGGGTTGCCCAGCTTGATCGGGTACGGGTTTGAGCAGGCCCATGCTGCGGGCGGTGGTGAGCAGTTGGTTCAAACGCCGGTTGGGTAAATCGATGTTGCGGCGCTTGCTCAACGCCAAGCAGTGCTGGCCGATTTCATGCGGCTGGGCGGGATAGGGGCAATTCCGCAGGGCGTCAACCACCAAAGCCCGCAGGCGATAATCGCTGACATAGGTTGCCGCCGGAATGGGTGGAACGGGTGCCAACCCAGAGGAGGGCGTGGCAGGCACGGGCACGAGGGCCTCCGCACCTGAATTTGGAATGGCGGGAATGGGCTGAAATCCCTCAGGCGGCTTTACCGGCGGGAGGGTTGGGCTTACTTCTTTGACGGCCAGTTCACCCACGGGGAGAATTTCCATTCTGGTGCCATTGCCTTCGATGCGCACCAGCCCGCGTTTGGCGGCGGCGCGGGTAAAATCGCTGAATTTTTTGAAGTTCCCATCAGGGAGTTGCTTTTCATCGAAGCCATCTACAGCTCTGCTCATAATGGTTTTGATCGATGAGATCCGGGAGGATTTTCCGGCAGCCTGGGCATGGTTGACCGCCCAAACCAGAAGTTCGAAGGCGCTTTCGATATCTGTGATAGGCCCAGAGGGATGCGGATCGGGCTCTTGTGCGGTGGCGATTTCAACTTCTGCCGTTTGAGGTGGAGTTTGCGTTTCGGGTGTAATCACAATATCTTCAGGCAAGAGCACTTCGTTGACGCTACCGGCAGTCACCAGTTTTACATACCCGAGGCGTTGGGCCTCGACGATGAAGTCTTTGAAGCGGGTGAAGGGCAGGCCTTTTGAATCTTTGAAATTGGTTTCATCGAAGCTGCCCAACATTTCGGACATAGTATGTTTTACCTGGGGAAAGACAGATTTTTGACCATCTTCCTTCAACTTGGTGACGGCATCCACTAAAACGGCGTAAATATCCTTTTTGGCAGATTCACGTCGTCGGCCATTGGGCTCTTCGAACAATTGGTGGTAGAAGAGAAAATCATCTGTGGCCTGGCGCATATAGGCCGAGGTGGTGCCTTTGACTCCGATGGCAACCACAGTTTTGCCATAACGCCGCAGAGCATTCGCCAGCGGAATAAAATCTTTATCGCCCGTGAGCAGAATATAAACACTGATTTGGGGCTGCGTAAACATCACTTCAACCGCTTCGATGGCGATGTGAATATCTACGGCGTTCTTACGCGTGCGGCGTTCCTGGTTGTCGTAAAAATAGGTAGGTACATACACAGGATCAAAACCGCTGGCTTGCAGAGCGGGGATCACGGTGTTATGGCGGCTCCAATCGGCATACGCCCGCGCCAGCACAACCCGCCCATATTCCTGGCATTTTTCCATTAATATTTCAAAGTTGGGGTTTTCCCCCATTAATTGCCGCAATGAGTAAACGATATTTTCAAAATCAAAAAAAACAACCGCGTCTTCGGTATTCTCTTTAGGTATCAATTTATCTAACACGCTACTTTCCTCCTCAAACGAATTCTCTTCCCCTCATATTCTACATCACGATAATCGTTTTGCGGCTATTTTGGTGGGAGCACCGCGGCGAAATTGAGACCTTGTTGCAACCAGGCATTCAAAGATTCATCATCGGCATAGCCCTCCGGCGCAACCATCACCCAGCCCGTCATGGGGCGACCGGTGGTATCGAAAACTTTGGTGTGAGGCTGATGCAATGCCTGCTGGTAAGCCTCAGACCCCACGCGTACAATCAAGTATTCATTGAGCACGCCGCAGGCCATATTGCCGTTTAACAGGTACCCGATCCCGCCAAACATTTTCTTTTCCTTCAGGCCGAGGAATCCCCCGATGGTGGCACGCACCCGCAAAGCCAAATTTTCATCGTAAGCCATCCGAAACCTCCCTCAATTCACAATCAAATCATCCAATGAGCGCTTAGGAACGTGGTGAACATGGTTTTCATCGCGCCAGTATTTGATATCGCCATCCTCGCCCACAGTTTCGACCATCACGGTTTCTTTGGGCTTGCCGAGGGCCAGCACCACCAAAATGTGCAGATTCTCAGCCAATCCCAGTTCACGGTGCAGTTTGACGCGCTGAACTGAGCCAATGATACAGCCGCCCAGGCCG
>DOTA01000492.1 GCA_003513015.1 Chloroflexota bacterium | reverse complement strand
GGGATGTGCTCCAGTACCGAGTTGCTGACCGCGCTGCCAAAATAGGCATCCGGAAAAGGTTGGGCGGCCCCATCGGTTTGGGCAATGGAGTGGTAAGCGCGGCGCTCTCCGGCCTCCACGAGAGGACCCCACCAGGGATCAGTGCCCACTTCGAGCGGGCGGGCGAAAGCTAACGCGGCAAAATGCCCGTCACCGCAGCCTAAATCGAGCGTAGGCGCGGGCAGGTCAATATCTTCATAGAAGCGCGCTTCCACGGCGCGTAGCAATCCCCGAAAATAGGGCATGGAGGAGATTTGGGGCCATAAGTGATCGGATGAGTGGGGAGTGGAGAGTGGAGAGTGGGATAGTTTCATGTTACAATCGTTACATCAGTTTCTAAAAAGTGATTACACATTTGGAGTAAATTATGATCCGCACACAGATTCAGTTGACGGAAGCGCAATACAAGTTCCTGCGCGAGAGNNGCTGCCGAGTATAACGTCTCGATGGCGGAGTTGATTCGCCAGGGCGTAGAGATGTTGGCCCAGCAAGACCAAAAACCCAGCCGGGAGGAGTTGAAGCGCCGGGCGTTGTCTTTCATCGAACACATCGAGCAAAACCCGGAGCTCTATCGCGACCCTGAAGGAAAAACGAATGTCTCTACCAACCATGATGAATACTTTGTTGAATCCATCGAAAATGATCTTCGTTGATACGTCTGCGTTTCTGGCATTGCTCACCGTGTCAGATAGTTTTCACATTCAGGCTAAAACACAATGGCGCGCGTTGCTTGAAAACACGGTTGTGCCAATTACAAACAATTACGTTTTGATCGAAACAATCGCTATTTTGCAGAATCGGCATGGGCTTGCCCTGGTGCAAAACCTGCAAATTGAGCTTTTGCCACTCTTGGAAGTTGACTGGCTTGGCGAAACCCAACACAATGAAGCCATCTATCAACTTTTTGCCGCCAACCGCCGCCGCCTGAGCCTGGTAGATTGTTCATCCTTCGCCACTATGCGCCGCCGGGGGATTCGGCAGGTTTTCACCTTCGACCCGCATTTTGGGGAGCAAGGGTTTGAGGTGGTGCCGGCGATTTAGGTAACAAGTTACTTGGTAACTGGTTACTTTGTTACCAAGTAACCGAATAACCTGTTACCCAATTACTCGTTACCCAATTCCTTCATTAACTCCTGATACAAATCTTCGTAAGCCGCGGCGTTGGCTTGAGGCGAGAATTGCCGCTCAATCGCGGGGGGATCACCGGCGTAATTTTCGGGATGCGCGAAGATTTTGAGGATCGCGTCCGCCAGGGCAGGCGCGTCCCCAATAGGGACAACCTCGCCCATGCCGGTCATCAGGGGTGGCTGCCGCACCCCCGGCAGATTGCTGGCCACCGTAGGGGTTCCATTAATCATGGCTTCGATCTGCACCAGCCCAAAAGTCTCGGTGGAATTGAGGGAGGGCACCACCAACACATCCAGGTTGGGATAAAAGGCGGCGATCTGCTCCGGGGTGAGATTCCCTAAAAATTTCCACTGGCCCGCGGCCTGATATTTTTCAATCGTGGGTAACAAACGAGCNNGAGCGCCCCCAATAGAATTTCTACGCCCTTCTCGGAGGCGAAACGCGTGGCCATGCCGATCACCGGGGCGCGCTGTTCAGGATTGTGCTGCTGCTGAAAAGCGGCGACCTGCTGCTCGCTGATTTTGGGCAATTCTACGGGGGGCAGAATCACACGCACTTTTTTGGCAAAATACTGCAAATAGGGCGAGTGGTGGGCAAAATCATCCGTGTAAGCGCCAATGCGGTGCGTAAAACGCCCGGCCAAATTGTTCATAAACAGCACCACGGCATTCACAAAGCGGTTGAACAACCCGGAGGGCAGTTCGAGGTCACAGTGATAGGTGATTACGGTCGGCTTGCGCAAGAGGCGCCCGCGCAAGGCCACGCCAGCGGCATCAAACTGCGGCAGGTGCAGGTGAATTACATCGTGTTCCAGGGCTAGTTTCCAGGCCAGGAAGCCGAAAGTGGGCATCATCACGCCTTTGCTGATGCGAAACCAGACCGGCACGCGCACGATACGCACGCCGTTGACAATTTCTTCGCGGGGCAAATCAGGCTCGAATTGCGAGGTCAAAACCGTGACTTCGTGGCCGCGCTGTACCAACGTGCGAGCGAGGCGTTCCACGTAAATAGTCAGGCCAGAGGTGTGCGGGCGGTAGTAAGTGAGAACGGTGAGGATTTTCATGGGTTGAGTTTCAGGTTACAGGTTACAAGCCACAAGTTACAAGTGGCAAATAGCAAGATTAAAACAATCACTGTTTATCTCTGGTTAGAGAAATCCGAGGCGAACAAGTTCCTGTTAATCAAAAAGATGCTGGTTAGCAGCCACCCATGCGTAGAGGCGGCTGACCCCGGTTTTTACATCCACCTGGGGCTGCCAGCCGAGTTCGGCCTGGGCTTTGTGGATATCGGAGATATACACTTTTTGGTCACCGGGCCGCCAATCGGCACGCTTAACCGGGATTTCATGCCCGAAAAGGTCGGCCAGCAACGGGCCAAATTCTGCCCAAATCGAAAGTGTGTTTGTAGCCCCACCGCCCACGTTGAAAACCTGCCCGGTCACCTGATCGATGTGCGCGATGGCGGCATCGTAAGCGTTCAGCAAATCGTCGATGTAGAGCACATCCCGGATTTGCTTGCCATCCCCATAAACTGGGAGCGGCATGCCTTGCAGTGCATTCAGAATCATAAGCGGGATCAGTTTTTCGGGGAACTGGTATGGACCGTAGTTATTCGAGCAGTTCGAGATCGTAACAGGTAGCTGGAAAGTATGGTGATAAGCCCGAACAAGGTGGTCGCTCGCGGCTTTGCTCGCAGCGTAAGGTGAATTGGGCGCGTAGTTGGTGGTCTCCTTAAAAGCTGGCTCGTCCGGGCCCAACGACCCAAAAACCTCATCGGTGGAGATATGGTGGAAGCGAACCTGCCCCAGGGGCAGTGCCTCGTCCACCAACCAAGCGCGCCGGGCGGCTTCTAACAGGATATAGGTTCCAACCACGTTCGTCTGGATGAACGGTTCGGGATCCAGGATAGAGCGGTCAACATGGGATTCTGCCGCAAAGTGGATAACAGTATCGATGCGGTAATCGCTAAACAATCCGCTCACCAGCTCACGGTCGCAGACATCCCCGTGGATGAAAGTATGCCTACCAGGGTCTGGCAGGTGTTTCAGGTTTTCGAGGCTTCCAGCATAGGTGAGCGCGTCCAGA
>DOTA01000060.1 GCA_003513015.1 Chloroflexota bacterium | reverse complement strand
CGGAAAATCGCCAACCTGTACCGCCAAACGGTGGTCCCAGGCGCGCGGGAGGTGATCGAAGCCCTGCAAGCCCTGGGCAGCGAGGTTTTCATCATCAGCGGCGGCCTGATCGAACCCGTGCGCGATTTTGGCGTCTGGCTGGGGGTGCCGCGCGAAAATATTTTTGCCGTCAACATGGAATACGATCAACTGGCCGGGAAGTGGTGGCGTTATTGGGATTTACCCGGCGGGCACAACCCACGCGCCAATTACCTCGCCATCGAAGCGAACCCGCTGACGGGCACGCGCGGCAAAAATCAGGTCATCCAGCGCCTGCGGGCGGCGCATCCCGGGCGGGTGCTGATGGTCGGGGATGGCGGCTCCGATTTAGAGGCCGCCAGCGAGGTGGATTTGTTCGTGGGCTTCGGGGGCGCAGAATTCCGTCAAAGGGTGGCGGATGAATCCCCGGTGTACATCCGCGCCCTGACGCTGGCCCCGATTTTACCGCTGGCTTTGGGGCAATTGGGCAATACGCCGCGCTTCGCCCGCCTGTGGGCCGAGGGTCTGCAGCGCGTCTACACCGGCGAAGTCACTTTCCGAGAGGCTGAACTGCGGGCCGCCTTTTTAGCTGCTTTGCAGCGCAACCGCGCAGATCAGGGATAATGATGCAAAAAAGCACGCCACCCTTTCAAATAGTCGTTGCCGACCAGCTCCACGCCGCGGGCTGGCAAATTTTACAGGCCGCGCCGGAGGTGGCGCTTCACGGGCCTTTCAACTGCCGGGAAGATTTGCGCGAGGTTTTAGGAAGCGCCGAGGCCTTGCTGATCTGCGCTGAAACCCGGGTGGATACCGCTATCTTGGAGGCCGCGCCGCGCCTGAAAGTGATCGCTCGCGCCGGGGCGCGCCTCGACAACGTGGATGTTGATGAAGCCACACGCCGCGGCATTTTGGTGATGCACGTGCCCGAGGCCAATGTCACCGCCCTGGTGGAATACACTTTTTTGCTGATGCTGGCCTTGGCGCGCAATTTCAAGGAAACAGAATCCAGCCCACAGGCGGGCTTTCAACTGGCGGGCAAATCTTTGGGCATCGTCGGTTTTGGGCGGCAGGGGCGCGCCGTGGCGGCGCGGGCGCAGGCGTTTGGCATGCGCGTCTTGGCCTACGATCCCTACATTGATCTTTCTTTTGCCCGCCAACAGGGCGTGGAAATTGTGGATTTTCCCGAATTGCTGGCGCGCGCCGATCTGATCACGCTGCACACCGCCTATACGCAGCAGACCCGGCAGATCATCAATGCCCAGGCCTTGGCACAGATGAAACCCGGCAGTTTCCTGCTCAATTGCGTGCATCCCGGATTGGTGGATGAAGCCGCGCTGCTGGAAGCCNNTTCCGCAACGTGGTCAACCTGCCGTTTACAGCACAGATTCCCTATCAAACCGTCAAGCCCTACATTGATCTGGCGGTCAAACTGGGCAAGCTGCAAGGGCAACTGGCCGAGGGCTGGATCACCCACGTGGAGGTGGAATTGCTGGGTGAGGGGCTGCACGAGCTGGTGCGCCCGGTAGCCGCGGTGCTGCTTTCGGGCATGATTAAGCCCGTGGATACTCGCCCGGTAAATTGGGTTTCGGCGCCGGTGATGGCCTTTGAGCAGGGCGTAGCCACCGCCCAGGCCAAGGAATTAATCGAGCGGCGCGATCACCCGGTTTTGATTGCCTGCCGCGTGAGTTGGGAGGGCGGCTCTCGCACGGTGGCTGGGGCGCTATTTGGCAACGGCGCTGCCCGGCTGGTGCAGTATGATGATTTCGAGGTGGATGCCACGCCCGAGGGTTATGTGCTGATCTTGGAAAACGCCGACGTTCCGGGGGTGATCGGCAAGGTGGGCACTCGTTTGGGGCGAGCGGGGATCAATGTGGCCCAGTGGCGTTATGGGCGCGAGGCTCCCGGCGGGCGGGCGGTTTCGTTCATCAATTTGGATCAGCGCGTGCCACGGGATCTGCTGGCTGGACTGGAGCAGGAAGCGGAAATCCGACGGGCGCGGCTGGTGCGGTTGTGAGGTGTCAGGTGTCAGGTGTCAGGTGTCAGGTGTCAGGTGAATAAGTATACAGGGAAAACGTTCGAAGCTTGCAGCTTGCGACTTGCGACCAAAACGGAGTAAACCATGCGCAAATCATCTTTGAGTGAAGATACTTTATTGCAAATGTTGGTGGCGGCCATCACAGCCACGCTGGCGCGGTTGGCAAAATTGCGCACAGCCGGCAGCTATCAAGAATCGCTGGCGGTGATTGACGAAGACTTGGAAGAATTGCTGGGCCTGAAGGGGAATCTGGTACGGCAACTCGAAGATCAGAGAATCGTGGAGATGCTGACCACTAACGAGTTTTTGGATGTAGCCCGCCTGTATTATGTGGCAGAGTTATTCCTGCAAGAAAGCCAAATCCGCATCGAGCAGGGCGAAAAAGTAGCAGCGCAAACGGCCCAAGTGCGAGCGCTGAATCTGTTTTTGGAAGTCTGTTTCGCGGTCGATAACGAGTTTTTAGAGGCCGATGCCCATGTGGACGAGTTATTCGAGGCCTTAGGAACGAACACGCCCGAAGATACGCTCTTCACGCTGTTTGATTACTATGAACAGGCGGGCGCTTACGACCGGGCCGAAGCCGCCATCGAAACCATGCTCCAGACTACGGGGAACGAACCTGCCATTGTGGCCGAAAAACAGGCTTTCTACAAACGTTTGCTGGCAGAGAGCGATGATGAATTAGAAGCCGGGGGAATAACACGCGAGCATCTCCGACGCGCCTACCAGCAATTTCTATAGCAATCGAGGTGGGTTAATAAAAATCTGGTTGCATTCGAGCCCCTAAATCGCTATAATCTTCATAGTGTTCGATGAGTTGACAACGCGGGAGGGCGTTCATGGGTCAACGACTGGCATTGATTATCGGCAACAGCCTATATTCCGACATAACTCTAGCGCGCTTGCAAACGCCAGATAGCGATGTGGGCGCTCTGGGCGAAATTTTGCTTGATCCTGAACTTGGGGGTTTTGATGATGTCAATGTGCTGGTAAATGTGTCTTCACATGTGATTCGCCGCACAATTGCCAGCTTCTTCTCTAAACGCACGCGCGATGATTTAATGCTGCTCTACTTTTCCGGTCATGGCATTTTGGATGAGCAGGGATTGCTGTATTTAGCCGTTCGAGACACCGACAGCAAATTGTTACGCGGCACCGGGGTTTCGGCAAACTTCATCACCGAAGAGATGAATAACAGCCACTCGCAGCGTCAGGTGTTAATTTTAGATTGCTGTCACAGTGGGGCCTTCGCCCGTGGGAGTAAAGGTAAACCCGGCAGCAGTGTGGGAACGGCGACAGCTTTCGAGGGCAGCGGCTATGGACGCGTGGTGTTGACAGCCAGTGATGCTACACAATATGCCTGGGAAGGCGAACAAATCATCGGCGCGGCGGATAATTC
>DOTA01000149.1 GCA_003513015.1 Chloroflexota bacterium | reverse complement strand
CATCGACATCGTAATCGCCGTAAATGGCGATGCGCTCGCCGTTAAATAGGGCTTTTTCGATGCGCCGCGCCGCGGTGGAAATGCCCAACATGCCGAAAGGATCGACAATGTCGGGCGGGCGGGCTTCGAGATATTGACGGGCTTCGGCATGCGTACCGTACCCCCGATTAAACAAAATCTGCCGCAAAATGGGCGGGTAGCCATGTAATTCTTGCGCGGCTTCTGCTGAAATGAGCGCCGCGATTTCCCAATTTCTGGTTGTTTCGATCATGTTTTTTGTATCTAGCAGGTGGATTCGCGTGCCAGGGCTAAGGCCCCCATCAATCCAATATCGTCGCCCAGCTCAGCCAGGGCAAAGGTTAAATCCTTGGCAAAATGCGGCATCATCAGATGTGCTTGCAGGGCTGCTTGAAGTTCATCGGCAAAGAGATCGTAGCTCTGCGATACGCCCCCTCCCAACACGATGATGGTGGGGTTGAAGATGTGCAAAAAATCGGCCAGGGCTTGCCCCAGATATTTGCCAGCGCGTTTGAAGGCTTGAACGGCCAGGGCATCGCCTTGATTGGCCGCTGCGGCAATCGCCGCTCCTGAGATTAATCCGCTATCATCGGTTTCAGGATTGATGCTGGTTTCAGCACCATTTTGGATTTGTTCGGCCACCCATTTGGCAATCCCTGTGCCTGAAGCCACCGCTTCCAGGTGACCGGGGATGCCACAACTGCAAACCGGCCCATCCGTGACCGCCAATACATGGCCTAGTTCGCTGGCATAACCCTGCGCCCCGGAAAAGAGTTTGCCATCCAGGATGACACCGCTGCCAATGCCGGTACTAATGGTTAAATAGATCATATAATTGTGCCCGCGCCCGGCTCCAAATTTCCACTCACCCAGGGCGGCTAAGTTGGCATCATTGCCCAGATACACAGGAACATTGTATACTGCCTGCAAATAACTCACAATCGGGAAACCGGATATTTCCGGTACGTTGGGCGCGGTTTCAATGATCCCAGCGGCACAATTGACCGGGCCGGGCACAGCAATCCCAATACCTGCCACCTCACCTTCATCCGGCCAAACGGATTCGATTAACTTTTTTAGCCGTTCTTGAGGTAGGGAATTTTTCTTGCGGGTTTTGATGCGGTCAATCTTAAGGGGAATCAGACTGTCAGCGGTATAGGATGCGGCTCGCATACGGGTGCCGCCGATATCTACGGCAATATAATTCGTCATGCGTCAAGTATAGCATAAGGGTAGTTGTCTGTGCGATAAAATTTCGCATCTCTTGAAATCGCCCGCTGATTTGACGGCGGCTCTAAAGCCTGCTATGATCGCATCAGCCATGAAAACAAAAGATGCTTTGGTGGTAAAACGGTTAGGCCAGCGCTTGAAACAATCTCTACGCTGGTTGTCGCCCGGGTTGGGCGTCAAACGCTGGTTGGCACTGATTTTGGCGGGCACCACGCTACTAGGGATTGGATTCGGTATTTTTATTTTGGAAATATACCGGGCGACCCCAGCGAGCGCGCAGCCCTGGTGGCTTGATTTTCTCTCACGTGTTTCCCTGCGGCAATTGGATCGCCCCTTGCGCGTACTCATTTTTGGCACCCTTGGCCTCGGTTTGCTCTTGGGCGGCATTTACGGCTTAAACCGCGCATTGCTCTCTCCCTTTATCCGGCCCGGTTCACCCGTGATTGATACCATTGCCGGTCATCGGCGGCGAGAACGCGGCCCGCGCGTGGTGGCCATCGGCGGCGGGCATGGGCTGGCGATGCTGCTGCGCGGCCTCAAAGCCTACACCTACAACTTAACCGCCGTGGTCACCGTGGCCGATGATGGCGGCTCGTCTGGGCGTTTGCGCCGTAGTATGGGCATTCTGCCGCCCGGCGATATCCGCAACTGTCTGGCCGCCCTCTCCAATGATGAAGCCTTGCTCACTCAACTTTTCCAGTATCGTTTTGCCAATGGCGGAGCTGATTTAGACGGGCATTCGTTTGGCAATCTTTTCATCAGTGCTTTGTCGGAACTGACCGGCAGTTTTGAAGAAGCCATCGCCGAATCGGGGCGGGTACTCTCGGTTCATGGCCGGGTTTTGCCCTCCTCGCTGCACGATGTCCGTCTCGTGGCAGATATTGTGCCCCCCAATTCCACGCAAGAAATCCGTGTCTCTGGTGAAAGCCGCATCCCTACCATGCGAGGGCGCATCCGCCGGGTCTGGCTGGAGCCGGATCATCCCCCGGCTTTTCCCGCGGTGATCAAGGCCCTGCTCTCCGCCGACATTATNNTGTGCGGATCATGTCCAGGCGATTGAAGAACACATTGGTAGTGGTTTGTTTGATGTGATTGTGTGCAACGCAAACTGCGATGACGCTTTGCTGGATGGCATGAGTTGGGTTAAGTTGGATGATGACTTGATGCCGAATTATGCCGTTTATCAAGGGGATTTGATCTCAACGGAGGAACCCTGGCACCATGACGAAAGCAAACTGGCCCAGGTGTTGATCGACATCTATCAAGATCGTACTGCAACCTTGGCCGATTCCGTTTAAAAACCACCCCTCGCAGACTCGCCGAATCTCTCACCACCTATGCCTCGCGACTACCTCCGTACCTCTGAAATTGCCCAGGCTGTTAGGGTACACCCCAACACCGTGCGCCTCTATGAAGAATGGGGCTACCTGCCGCCTGTCCCGCGCACCCCCAGCGGATACCGCCAATTCTCACCCGCCCACCTCGAGCAGATGAAACTCATCCGTTTGGCGATGAATTTCACCTGGATGGGCGGCGAAATCCGCCACACGGCTTACGAAATGATAAAACTGGGGGCGGCGGGCAATTTGGGTGGCGCGCTGGAAACGGCCTATAGCCTGCGGGTGCTCATCCAGGCTGAGCGCGCCCAGGCCGAAGCCGCCGCCGATTTTTTAGAGCATTGGGCGCAAGGCTCCGCCGTGGATTCCAAAGCTAGGCCCCGCCGCATCGGCGAAGTTGCCCGCCTGCTCAACCTTACCGCTGACCGCCTGCGCAACTGGGAACGCAACGGCCTGATCGAGGTGCCGCGTAACCCCAATA
>DOTA01000484.1 GCA_003513015.1 Chloroflexota bacterium | reverse complement strand
GCAGCAAACGCCGGAGCGGATTCTTCTATGTCCCCGGATTCCCCCATTTCCGTCAGCCAATCAGGGAGTTCACCTTCGTCAAAGGATTCAATTTTTTGGGTCTTCTCTTCATTCGGCCAATCAGAGAAACCACCTTCATCCAAACCAGCCCGTTGCAAAGGGATGGTTTCTTGTTTACCCAATTGCGAAATCCATTGATCCTGATCTGTATCACTTATGGGAACATCCGGCTCAGAGGCCTGGTTTTCGGTGCGAAGCCAATCAGGCAGGTCTTCAGAGTCACCAAATGGAAGTTCATCTTCTTCGACGGCTGAATCAACTGCTTCGAAGGAAATAGGTTCGCTGGGTTCATCGAACTCTTTGAGCCAATCTGGGAAGTCGTTTTCGAATTTGGGAGCAGGCTCGTCGGCCACATCGGGCTGATCATCCGTAAAAAATAAATTAGGAACGCTTTCAATAGTTTCTTCTTTAGGATCTTCGTTGAAAAGCCATTGATCAGAATTCTGATCTTCTTCTGCACCGAATGAGGGGGTGGATCGTTCGCTATTGAAATCGCCTAACCAATCGGGAACATTGTTATCATTGAAATCCATGCGGCCAACCGCTCGGCTCGGTTCAACCCGAGGCTCAGGCTGGTTTTTGGATGCGGGATCACCCCCAAGCCGAGTCAACCAGTCATCGCCATCATCAAAAGGTTGGTCATCCCCATTATCCGCAAAATCATTCCCTAAATCCAGCCAATCGGGCAATTCCGCATCGGAATCTGTCTGATCCGGGAAAAGCGAGAATTCATCTGACGAACTGGGAGCAATCAGAGGCTTGAGACGGGCCTGGCAAAATTTGCAAACATCCAGGTGATCCGGATTGGGTTTTCCACACATGGGGCAGCGGATATCGGCCATGAGCTATCCACCATAGGGGCGATCAACGCCCACGAGAATGCGAATTCCGGTGGCAATCGTCCCAAGGGCAACCCCAAGCAAAAGGCCGCGTGCGCCTCCTACTGCCGGGACACTCATAATCCAACTGCGGATATCGGCGATCGGGCCCAGTTGTGCAGCCAGGGCAGGAATCGATGTGACTAATAGAATAAAGACAAATCCCGCAAAAACAGCGCTCATGAAATTTAGACGGCGCGAGAGCAGCCTGGTAGCGGCATAAGTCAGGCTAACAACCAAAACGGCCATCAGGCTGGTTTCGATGGGTAATTGGATGTTTTCGAAAATCCAGCGCGTCCAAGTTAATCCGGGTTCACCACTCAGATATGTCATTACAAGATCGAAGGTACCGATCACTAAAGTGATTGCTAGAGCCAGCACGGTGACCAAGCTATATAATGCACCACCGCCCTGGCGGATTTTTTTGGCATGCGCTGATGTCAGGTTAAAAACGCCTACCAGTAAGGCCATGCCCGCAACTACCACAGCTCCCTGCAAAAAATAATCGCGCAAAATGCCTAAGATGGTGGGTTGACCGGCACTATTGGCACCGAAGAAATAGCCCAAGAGCACGATGATGCCAACTCCGATGGCGATGGCAACCGAGAGCGGTGCTCGAAATTTCATAGCAAACCCTCAAACAACTGCGCCAGGATCACATCGAGACCAAAAAGTTTAGCAATGGTACCGAGCAAAATCACGGCCACCAAAGACCAACGGAGAACATCCTGGGCTTGCAAGCTGGCTTCGTGCAGAGGGCCGACATTCAGGTATGCACCCCCGGCGTAGAGTTCTTCACCAATGAGCGGTTCATCGGCGGTGGCGTAGATGATGGATTGGGCAGGGAGGTTGTCGGTACCGGCAAGGGTCAGATTACCGCTGCGTTCCCCCGCATCGGTGATCAGGGCGACTTCGCTGCCAAAACTGCCCGCCAGGATATTGGCCCCAGTCTTTTTATCACTGACCAAGGGGATGGTTCCGGCGGCAAAAGAAAATGGGGTCAGACCAACCACCTGGCTGGACGTGGGATCGAATTGTTCACCCAGACCAATGCGACGATAAGTACCTTGCAAAGTGTCTTGGGCTAACACGCCCAGCACACCATCTCCGGAAGTAGCAATTGGGGGTTTATCACCTGTAGAAGCGGAACCAGCTAAACGTTCAAGCATGCTCAAGCCCACAAAAGCTGAAGCACTTTGCGTACCAATCACGCCTCCGCGCCCGATACTGACATGCAAGCGCGATCCGGCTTCCACAGCGAGGCCAATAGCCCGACGCAGTTTAGTAAACGCAGGGATTTGGCGCAGGTTTACACCAGGGCGACTGCGGCCTGAAACCACGAAGAGCATCATCAGGCCAAAGAAAATGAGAATAAAAACAAAACCAAGAAGACCGGTAAGGGTCACGGGGATATATCCTCCAGGGGATCAGGCGCTGGCAGGGCTATCGGGTTGTCGCAATACAGCGATGAACGCCTGCGTTGTCTGTGGGTTTTCCAGCAACTCGGCCAGTGCATTCAAATGACTTTCGGGGAGAAATGAATTTAACAAAGGTTGGCCGAGATATACGACCTGAGCGCCAAACAGATTCAACGGCCCCAACGCTTCTAAAAAAGTTGCCGTCAGAGTTTTCAACCCCCATCGATTCAGGGTATCTGCCCAGGTCTGCCAGATCTGTTTTTTTTGTTCCATTGGCTACCGCTCCGAGAATATCAGGAACAATTTTTCGCTGCTAGGTTTGATCTATGAGTGCTTTGTCGAAGGTTTCACAGCACTACGCAAGTATAGCATAAATCCGATTTACACGGTAAGGAATGTCAGGCTCATTGGTACTATCGGAATCGGAACGCCCAAAGGTATGTCTTGCCCGGCAACTCCCTTCGGGGTAGAATGCCCGTCAAACTCATGGAATTCATTGTGTTCTTTCGCAAGATTCGTTGGTGGGTGCTGGTTTTTAGCACAGTGTTAATATTGGGGGCTTGCACGCGCAACACCACCGAAGATAACGCACCCTGGAAAGCCAATCAGGGCTTTGTGCCACCAACATCAGCCGCAGATTCCAACGCGAACCCCTACATCACCAACCCCCGCCTCACCAACCAGCCGATTCTGACTCCCACGCCCGATACGCCGCATCCCATCCCTGGAGCGCGCACCGATACAGAACAATATGTCGTGCAAACGGGCGATACGCTGGGCCAAATTGCGAACCGCTACGGTGTGAGTATGGATGATATTGCTGAGGCCAGCGAATTGACTGATATCAACATCCTTTCCGTGGGACAACTACTCGTGATTCCGCCGCCCGATCCGGTGACCACCGGCCCCGGTTTCAAAATCATCCCCGATTCTGAACTGATCGCCAGCCCGGTCACGATCTACTTTGACACCGCCGATTTTGCCTATCAGCAGAATGGCTATCTGATCCGCCACGAAGAAGAAGTCGACGGAAAAATGCTCAGCGGTGTGCAAATTGTGCAATTGGTCGCCCAGGATAATTCCGTTAACCCGCGGCTGCTACTGGCTGTGCTCGAATATCAAAGCGGCTGGGTCACCAACCCCAACCCGCGCAGCGAAACACTCAAATATCCCTTGGGCTGGAAAGCCCCCAACCGCGAGGGACTCTACCATCAACTTTCCTGGGCCGCCAATGAACTCAGCCGGGGTTATTACACCTGGCGCGTCAACGGCGTAGGCACCTGGGTGCTCAACGATGGCGTGGTCGTACCTATTGATCCCACCATCAACGCCGGCACAGCGGCCTTGCAATATTTTTTCGCCAAACTATACGACGCCAAATTTTGGGAGCGCACCGTTTCCGAAGAGGGTTTCTTTGCCGTTTACAGTACTCTTTTCGGCTACCCTTTCGATTACACCTTCGATCCCATTCTCCCCGCGGGTTTGACTCAACCCAAACTGCAACTGCCCTTCGAAATGGGCAAGGAATGGTCCTTCACCGGTGGGCCGCATGGCGGCTGGGGCGATGGCTCCGCCTGGGCCGCCCTCGATTTTGCCCCGCCCGGCGACTCGGTCGGCTGTGTCAGCAGCGATGAATGGGTCGTGGCAGTGGCCGATGGCCCCATCGTGCGCGCCGAGAATGGCGCCGTGGTGCAAGATTTGGATGGCGACGGTCACGAACAAACCGGCTGGAGCATCCTTTATATGCACATCGAAAGCCGCGAGCGCGTCCAGCCCGGCGCGCAACTCAAAGCCGGGGATCGCATTGGACACCCCTCTTGCGAGGGCGGCGTCTCCAATGGCACACATGTTCACTTGGCCCGGCGGTATAATGGGGAATGGATTCCCGCCGACCAAAATATCCCTTTCAACCTGGATGGCTGGGTTTCCAGTGGCAGCGGAAATATGTACGATGGCTATCTCTCGAAAAACGGAATCACCGTAGAAGCCTGGGATCGCCGCACACCCGAAAGCCTAATCCAACGCTAACGTGAAAAAAATCATCCCGTTTTCATTCATTCTACTGGTATTGCTCAGTTGCAATTTGCCATCCCCTACATTTTTGGCACCGTCAGGGAATGCTTCGCCAACCCCGGATTGGGCAGCCACCCTGAGGGCCGCCATCCCCACAGAGACTCCCGTTCCCGTAGCAGAAATCCCCGCTGAAACCCCGGCTGAAACCGCACCCGCAGAATCAACCCCGGCCCCGGGGAATCCCACACCCCTGCCGCTCACGGATAACACCCCCATTTTATACACCAGCCAGGCCGGTGACACGCTCGATAGCCTCGCTTTTCGCTTCAGTGTAGGTGTTGACGAAATCGCCTCGCCCGACCCCATCCCCGCGGCAGGTTTCATCAACCCCAACCAGCTTTTCATCATCCCAAACCGGCTGGGCAATACCACCTCCACCGGCAAACTCCTGCCCGATAGCGAAGTGGTTTACACGCTTTCAGGCATTGTGGGTTTCGATATTCAAGCGTATGTGGCCAAACAAGGCGGCTACCTGAGCAGCTACCGCGAATATTTGGGCAGTGCGGGTGATTTGAGCGGTGCGGAAGTTGTGGGCAAAATTGCCCTGGAAAACTCGATCAACCCGCGGCTGCTGTTGGCCCTGCTAGAATATCAGAGCGGCTGGGTGCTAGGCCAGCCCGCCACCAAAACCCAGCGCGATTACCCCTATGGTTTGATTGACCCCGACCGCAAGGAATTTATCTACCAGATCAAATGGGCGGTCAACCAGCTTTCGATTGGTTATTATGATTGGCGCGAAGGCCGCATGAACGAAATCAAATTCAAAGATGGCACTACCGCCCGCCTGGAACCCGGCTTGAATGCCGGGACGGTGGCTTTATTATATTATTTTGCCCAACTTTACAACAGCCAGGATTGGCTGAACGCCACCAACCCCGAAACCGGTTTTCCGGCACTCTACGAGGCCATGTTTGGCAACCCCTGGATGCGCGCCAACTCCGTTGAGCCGCTCTTTCCTCCCGGCCTTAAGCAACCCATTTTGGAATTACCTTTCATGATGAATCAGTTGTGGAGCTACACCGGCGGCCCGCACGGCGCTTGGGAGAAAGACGGTTCTTGGGCCGCGGTAGATTTTTCACCGGCTCGCACCGAAAGCGGCTGCGTAGACTCATCGGCCTATGTAACCGCCTCCGCCGCGGGGTTGGTGGTGCGCTCCGGCAGCGGCGTGGTCGTGCTCGATCTCGATGGGGATGGCTTCGAGCAGACCGGCTGGGTGATCGTTTACCTGCACATCGCCACCCCAGACCGCATTCAAAAGGGAGAATGGGTTGAAACCGGCGATTTGCTAGGGCACCCCTCTTGTGAGGGCGGGCAGGCCACTGGCACGCACGTTCACATGGCGCGCAAATACAACGGCGAGTGGATCCCGNNCGCAAATACAACGGCGAGTGGATGGCGGCAGATGGCGCGGTACCTTTGGTGCTGACGGGTTGGCAGGTTCACGCCGGAGCGGCCCCTTACAAGGGCACACTCACCCGCGATGGAGAAACCATCACGGCCAGCACGGTGGGCAACTTCAACAGCCGCATCACGCGCGACCGCTATGAGGGGAGTCAATGAAAGTGGAAAGTCGGAATTGGGTAGTGGGTAGCAGTCGGCGGTTAGCAGTTTTTATT
>DOTA01000082.1 GCA_003513015.1 Chloroflexota bacterium | reverse complement strand
CATATTTCGCGGCCAGATGTCGGTGGTCCGTGGTCGTTGATTGACATAATAAACACCGGGAATGCCCCGGCGTTTTGATCGCAATTAGCGCTGGTCACCCAGCAAAAAAATTATACCAGAATCAGTCCGATTTGTATAATATTTTTCATAAAAAAGTTTCAACTTGACATCCGACTCAAGTAGGGGTATCCTAATAACCGACCGACTGGTCAGTTTAAGATCAATTTGGAGGCAAGATGTCCCCCCGCCCGGATGTGAGCGAAGAGCGCAAAGATCAAATTTTAGATGCCGCCACCGATGTTTTCGCCGATAAAGGCTTCAGCGAAGCGCGCATGGATGATATTGTCAAAGAATCGGGCTTAAGCAAAGGCACGCTTTACTGGTATTTCAAAAGTAAAGATGAAATTATTTTGAGCATCTTCGACCGCATGTTCACCCGTGAGTTTCAGGAATTGGCCAAACTTGTGGATATGCCGGGCACAGCCACCGCACGCCTGATGCACTTTACCGACCTCGCCATTGAGGACGTGCGTCACATGCTGCGCTTGATGCCTTTAGCTTACGAATTTCTGGCATTGGCTTTTCGGCGTAAATTTGTGCAAGATGCTTTTAAAATTTACATCAACAAATATATGGATGTGTTGGTACCGCTAATCCAACAAGGCATCGAGGCCGGGGAATTCCGCCCCTTGGATGCGCATACAGCGGCAGTCACCTCGGGGGCGATTTTCGAGGGCACAATTTTGCTCTGGGTTTACGATAACACCCTGGTGGATCCCGAAAAGCATATCCGCGAGGGCATGATTTTATTATTGGATGGTCTCAAAGCTTAAAATGAACACGAAAACTCAAACTGATTTCAAAATCCCGGAGCCGCCGCGCGGGATCAAAGCGATCCTCTGGCGCCTGCCGATTTGGTTATATCGCCTGAAGTTAGGGTGGCTCGTGGGCCAGCGGATGCTGCTACTCACCCACATCGGACGGAAAAGCGGGGAGCCGCGCCGCGCGGTTTTAGAGGTGATCCACTACGATCCGGAGACAAAGACCCCCTATGTGGCATCCGGGTTCGGGGAAAAATCCCAGTGGTATCGGAATATCAGCCAAAATAAGGATGTGACCATCCAACTCGGCAGCCAACGCTTCGAGGCTACCGCTGTACGCTTATCCACTGAGGATGCTGAGAAAATCTTCCAGGTTTATCATCAGAAACATCCCAACGCAATCAAAAACTTGAGCAAGATGATCGGTTATGAGGTGGGGGAAGATGAGGAAAGTTTAACGCAGTTTATGCGCTCGATCCCGGTGGTAGCGTTTCAGCCTCAGGGGTGAAGCAAAAACCGGATTTTCGGGAATCGCCAAAAATCCGGTTTTGGGTTAGTTAATTGATTTAATTGTACGGAATCACCCATAAGCTAAAAATTTAAAATCCCGCTAGGGCGCTGGCAGAATTATGTCAACGCCTGATCGTAACTGAAGCGTAATTAATTTATCTTCATTACGATCATAATCCCAATTATTATTCTCGATTAATTGAGCAGCGGATGAATTTCCATAAAATTCACTGGCGATGGATTTGTAGGTATCGCCATCATTAACGGTATATTGGCAAGGAAAAACGTTACTTCCACAATCTGGATAGTTTAGTTCAGGTAAATTTTCTAAAGACGGCACAAATATCGGGTCACCTGGGTGCAGGGAGATGCGAACGCCACTGGGATTCCGATTAAAGTTCATGAGAACTGGTGTATAAATATGATCTCCGTAAACACTCACAGCAATTTTGGAAAAAGTATCACCATCCTGAACTGTGTATGAACAAGGGGGTGATGCTGACGAACAAGAGCCGTTCGATTGAAAAGGATCTTGCGTCGGTTGAGGCTGGGGGGCAGCAGCTACTTCTGATTCTATCGGTCTAGCACATCGGAATCCGGTGGAATTATCCGATTTGCCTGGTTCGAAATCCAAACGCTGGCTCACTCGCAACCGGTAAGGCCAGTCGCCCCAACCACCTCCACGGATCGCTTTGGCTGTTCCCGTACTGGGGCCAGTTGGATTACTATCACTTGAGAAGGTGTAAGCATCAATACCGTACCAATCTGAGACCCATTCCCAGAGATTTCCAGCCATATCATAAATTTTATAACCGTTCGGGGAAAACTCTCCAACTTCAAAGGGAAAATCCGAACAACCGTTCAGGTTGGCCAGATCACAACTGGGGGTTTGATCGCCCCAAGGATACAGATTCCCTTCCAAACCGCCGCGAGCGGCTTTTTCCCATTCTGCCTCGGTAGGCAATCGACCACCGCGCCACGCACAATAGGCCTGCGCGCCGTACCAGGTAACCTCAATGACGGGATAATTTGCAAATCCAGAATCCACTCGCCATTGTGACCCATACTGATGAATCTTAACCTGTTTATCGGGTGCGTTCATCCAAGTTACACCCGCGGAAGACTGATTGCCGGCTTCGTTCAAAAATTCAGCATACTGGGCATTGGTAATCTCGTATTGATCCATATAAAAATCATCCAGATAGACGGTGTGCTGCGGCTCTTCATCCTGAAACCATTTTATGTCACACTGCGATTGAGTTGAGGAGCCCCAGTTATCCTGGCAAAGTTCACTGGCTTG
>DOTA01000106.1 GCA_003513015.1 Chloroflexota bacterium | reverse complement strand
GTGCCAGCCATCTGCGGTCGTGTTGGAATCCGATGTGAAGCGGAACCGCAAGCGGGCATCGGGTTGGTTGTTGAGGCTTGAAGCGGCCAGATTGATATTTTCCCACTGGGTGTGAGTGCCATCATAAAGGCCAATTTCTGTCCAACTGGCGCCGCCATTGTTGGAAACTTCCACATGGCAATAATCGTAACCGCTCTCGGTATTACAGATTTGCCAAAAATTGAGTTCTATATCGCTATAGCCGCTTAAATCAATGATGGGTGAGGTTAGAGAAACGTTGCGGTAATTGCCATAATTGCCGCCCGGGCTGTCAGACCAGGCGTGTGTGGGGCTGTGGTGAGACTCTGTCGAAATAGCCCAGGGGTTTTGCGCTGTCCAGCCGTTTGTGCCCGTTTCCACATGATCTTCGAAAGCCGTACACATCATATCGAGCGATATATCCTGGTTGTAAACCTGTCCATCTGCAACGATGATTTTGGGGATGGTTTGGCTACTATGCTGATCGGCGCTGGCTGTGAGATCATACGTACCGCTGATGACATACATTTGGTAGAACCCCGTCAGTGGGTCGGTGGTGGTTTGGAATAGCCCATTGGCCGAAACAGTGGCCTCCAAGGGTAGATTCGTTCCGACTTCGCGCACATAGCCCTGGAGAGTGGGAGCAGTGGCCGGATCGATCACATAGAGGAAAACCGCGCTGACCGCGCCCCAATTCCCGGCTGCATCTTGCCCGCGCACAAAAATCTTGTGCCGTCCCTGGCTAAGCCCCGAAGTGTCAACGGTAGCGGTCACGTTTTCAATGGAGGCGTTGAAATTGCCGTCGGCCGCGCTCAGCGTGTTGGTGATGGCCCCGCTTTCCCAGGGTGGCGTATCCATATAATAGGCGGCCGCGGCGATGTTTTGGAAGGGTTCAGAGCCGTTATTGTTGCTGTAGCGGGTGTCATTGATGGTGGCGTTCAGCGTAATCGCATCGCCAGCAGCAGCCATATTCGGCAGAGCGGTCACGGTTAACGCATCTGGCCCGGCGGGAGTCATATACGGGGTGCGCACAACTTTGGCGGCGTAAACCAGCGCGGGCAGGTTCGCGGGCAAAATTGTATTTTCAAAAGTAGAGCAACTCTGAAAGAAAGCTGTGCCCATCTCAAAAGTGTAGGCAGCTACGCCCAATTCGCCGTAGGCAAAATCATCGGTGGTGCCATCTGTGGGGTACAACCCAACAGATTGGTCGGGCTGATAATCGTTAAAATAAGCAAATTTGCGCCCCAGGGTTTGCAGCGCGGTACCATTCGGCGCGGCCTGATAAGTGAAGCCCCAGGGCCAGAGCACCAGTTCGCTGTAGGAGTGGAGATCCAAGAAGAGGCCGGTGGCGTTGATGGGTGCGGGATCACTGAGATTATCGCCGCGCTGATCGGGGAAAATGCTGGAAACATAATTTTGAATGGCCTGCGTTTCCGGTTCGGAGGCTGGGGAGGGTCCCCGGTATGTTTCGTCACATTGTGCCCCACTGGAGCCACCGCAGCAACCCCACTGAAATTCAAAGTTGCGATTCAGATCGGCCCCGCGAGAGGTGGATGTGGGGCTGCAATAATTTTCATTGGTGTTTTTGCGCCACGAGAGGCCAGTTTCGGCTTGTTTGCGCCCATCGGGATTGGATTGCAGCAGCAAGTGGATTTCGGTGGTATCCAACAGCCAGGTGATATCCGGATCGATGTTGTAATTCGAGATCAGGTATTCGGCAAAGCGGGTGGCCAATTCGGCAGTGGTGTATTCGCGGGCGTGAATGGCAGACATGATGAAAAATTTGGGCTTGTCAATATGGTTCGCTTCGTTGGTGAGGCGCAGCACGCGCAGATCATACCCTGGCAGGCCGCTTGGGTCGTTTTTCTCCCAAGAGTTGCCGATGTCGATCCACTCCGCCAGTTCGGGATGGCTGGCGACGATATTGAGGGCGGCCTGGTAAGTTTCGTCTACGGTGCGGTAGCAGGGATATCCCGGAATGCCGTTGGTTTGTCCCGGCAAATAGGCCAGCGGCTGGTTGAGCAGAGCGGTCAGTTCTTGATCGATTTCCAGGCGGTATCCTTGGGCGAGCAAGCGATTGTATTCAGCCTGGGAGACACCCAACACCAGGTAGCCTTCTTTTTGGTTGACTTCCCAAGGTTCGATCCAGGCTGCGATTTCCTCGATTTGCTGGCGATTTTCAAAGTAAACGCGCACCACCCACAAATTTGAGGTAGTTTCGTCCAACGGAAGCGGATTCAAACTGGGGAGTGCTGCGGTTTCCTTGGGGGTGGGTAAATCCTCCTGGGCTAGCACATCCTGCTTCATAATTGGGAAAATTATTGTCATTAAAATAGTAATGATGGCAAAGAATTTGAATAATTTCGGTTGTTTCATGTTGGGCTTCCTTTTATCAGGAGATTTTGCCATTTTCTCGGCGCACGCGGCGCAGAAATGCCGGGCTGTTAAGGCCGCGCTCCAACGTGTAGGTGAGGTAGTATTGCATCAGGTTTTCCATTTCCTGATATTGTGCGGTGGTTATGGCGGCGCGCCCGGCTTCGCGGTAGCTGCTGCGCTGAAAATGGCGCAGATATTTGAGGGCGTGCAGCGAGATGGGGCGTGTTTCTGGCTCGCGCCCTCCACAACGTGGGCAAAGCACCCCACCCCGGGAAGCCGAGAAAAACTGATCTTCGGGTTGAATTTCGCTTTCACATTGGGCGCAGTTAAATAATTGGGGGCGGAATCCGGCGAAATCGAGCAAACGAAGTTCATAATAGCGGGTTGCCAGGTTGGGATCATCCCCGCGGTTCAGCCGCGTGAGCGTGCGCACCAGCAGATCGTAGAGCGCCCGGTTGGATTCTTCTTCATAGGTGGAGCGGTCGAGTAGTTCGATCACATAGGAGGCATAGCCGAGTAAAACCAAATCTTCTCGCAAGGCAGCAAAGCCGGCCACAGACTCGGCCTGGGTGAGGATCAATAAGTCGCGGCCGTGCGCCAGTTGCAACTGGGCTTGGGTGAAAGGTTCCACATGGCCGGCTTTGCGCGAGCGGGCTTTGCGCACCCCTTTGGCAAGCACGCGCACTTTGCCCAACTCGCGCGTGAAAATTGTCAACAGCCGGTCGGCTTCACCGAGATCGCTGTGGCGCAAAATAACGCCCTCAGCTCGGGTGGATCGCTCTTGTGGGGGCATGGGGGATCACTTTACGAAAATGGGATTGCTAAAAATCCAGCCGCGGCGTTTGCCGCGAAACTCGATATAGGCTTCTACGCGGTAGACACCGGTCTCAGTGGTGATATGGGCAGCGCCGTCGCGATCATTCCAAGATTTGATCACTTCCCCATTTTTTAGCAGACGGAATTCAGCACGTTGCGGCAACCGGATTTGCAGGGTGACTCCGTTTTTTGAGGAGATTTCTTCCCCCATAGTAACCTTGCTGTTCAAGCCCTGCGCCCTGAAATTGAATCCTCGGGTGGGGGCGGGGAGATCGTATCCGATGAAGATGCGTCCCTTTTTGAAGGCTTCCAACACCAGTCGCCGGTCGGTTTCGAGATCACCACTGAGCGGTTCGCTGGTTTGGATGTGGGTGTTGATAGCTTTGAAATGGAATTCATAAGGAAAGAGCGTGCGTTTGAAAGGCCCCAGGCTACCCCGCAGAGCATGTGCATCTGAGCCGCCGATGGCGACCACGCGCCGCCCCTGGTTGAGCAGTTCATCCCATTTTTGCAGGGCGGCTGCAAAAGGGGCGTGGGCGATGGCTGTGGGGTTGAAAGCGTAATAAACCGCGGCCAACTTACTCGTTAGCAGCGATTTGAATTCCGACATGGCATTCCACAATTCGAGGCCCGTGAATCCGTGCACATCCCAATCGTCCCACGATAAATCAGTCTCGCCAAAAGTCTCCGAGGGCGGGTCAACGGGATGGGCGATGAAAGCCAGGCCACCGGCCTCGCGCACACCATCGAGCAAAAGCTGCGGGTTATGCCCCAGGTGAGCCAGTTCGCACCGCGCCCCGAAAACCAACAGGTGACTTTTTTGAGGATCGCGCGCCTGGTTATGGATTTCTTCGCCTACTAATAAAAGCACGCCTTTTCCATCTTCGTGATAATAATTTTCGGGGCCATTCACCCAAACATTGTGATCGGTAATGATGACCACATCCACGCCCGCCCGGATGGCTGTCTGGGCAATTTCGGTGTGCGAGCGCGTGCCATCCGAATAAGGGGTATGCATGTGGAGGTTGACGACGTATTCGTGCATGGTATAATCTGCCCGCTTGATAAGGCGAGGAAGTCTGGCCTAGATTCTCAAGTAATACTGGAGGTTCGTAGTGAAACTAGCATTAGATATCGCAATGATTATAACGTCAATTGCTCTGATTGCCTCGGTTATTTTACAGAGCAAAGGCGCTGGATTGGGTGGCCTAACTGGCGGCGACACCGGCAGCTTTTTTACCGCTCGCCGTGGTGTCGAAAAGGTACTCTTTCGGTTGACCATTGTCTTAAGTTTTGTGTTTTTCTTCCTTGCCATTGTTTCGGTTATCGTAACAGGCTAGCACACCCCACTGGGCGCTACAGCTCTCGCCTTCGTGCCTCTAATAAGAGGACGATCTGTTATTGGAGCCTCGAAGCGCCCTTTTTTTGTTTATACCCAAATCCATGAAACGATTACGTTGGCAACTTTTGATCGTTATTTTGGCACTGATTGCCATTGCGGTATTGCTTTTCAGCCAAAAGCCAATCACTGAGACGATCTCCGAAGTGCCGGAACCCGTCACTGGCGGCGCTTATACCGAAGCGCTCATCGGTGACTTTTCACGTTTTAACCCTGTACTCGATTTTTACAACCCGGTAGATCGGGATGTAGATCGGCTAATTTACAGCAGCCTGATCCGTTTTGATGCTACCGGCTTGGCCCAATCGGACTTAGCCGAGTCTTGGGGGATATCGCGGGATGGCACCGTCTACAACGTTTCATTAAATCAGAATGCCACCTGGCATGATGGTGTGCCGGTCACCGCGGCCGATGTGATTTTTACGGTGAATTTGCTGCGTAGCCCTGAATTGCCCATCCCGGATGATTTGCTGCGCTTGTGGGAAGATATTGAAGTCGAAGCGCTGAATGATTACACTTTACAATTTCGTTTACCGGAACCCTTCTCGCCATTTTTGGATTATCTGACCTTTGGGGTGCTCCCTGCTCATTTATTGGAGGACCTGACTCCCGAAGAGTTGATCGACGCTCCCTTTAATTTATCGCCCGTGGGGAGTGGGCCCTATCGCTTCCAAACTATGATTGTACAAGATGGCCGCATCGCGGGCGTGGCCCTGAGAGCCTTCGAAGAATATTACGCCGGACGACCCTTTATTGATGAGATCAACTTCCGGTATTTTGCGGATGAAAACTCGGCAGTCGCGGCTTATCGGGCCGGGGAAATTCAGGGGATTTCACAACTCACCCCAGAAGCTTTCGCTGGTAGCTCCCCGGATGCGGATTTATCTTTATATACCGGACGCCTCCCGCGGCTTTCGCTTATCTTCCTGAATCTGGATAATCCCAATGTGCCTTTCTTTCAGGATGCCAATATCCGGCGCGCCCTTTTATTGGGAATCAACCGCCAGCGATTGATCAACCGGGTTTTGGACGGGCAGGCAGCGATTGCCGACGGGCCAATTTTGCCCAATATCTGGGCTTATTATGATGGTATCGCCCGGGTCCCCTACGATCCGGAGCAGGCTGTTAAGCTGATTAAAGAGGCTGGATACACATTCCCCGCGGAAGGGGGCGCGGCGCGCACCAATGAAGATGGGGTTGCTTTATCCTTTACTTTGGTGTATCCCGATACGCCTGAACATACCGCCTTGGCAGAGTTGATCCAGGAGAATTGGCAGGCATTAGGCGTGGACGTGAAACTATCGGCGATGTCTTACGATGAATTAGTGGATTATTATCTGGACCCCCGTTTATATCAGGCGGCTTTGGTGGATATCAGCTTTTCACGCACGCCCGATCCCGATCCCTATCCTTTCTGGCATCAAACCCAGGCCACGGGCGGGCAAAATTACTCCATGTGGAATGATCGTCAGGCCAGTGAGTATTTAGAGCAGGCGCGTATTGTTGCCGATCCGGCAGAACGCGCCCGCTTATATCGAAATTTTCAGGTGCGCTTCTCCAACGAATTGCCGGCCTTGCCGCTTTTCAACCCGATGTATACTTATGGGGTCAGTGATCAGGTGCAGGGTGTGCGTATGGGCCCGTTGTTTGATACCAGTGATCGCTTCGCGACGGTAACTTCGTGGTATTTGTTCTATGAAACCGGGATTGTTACAGAAGCGACTGCCACTCCTAGCCCATAAAATTTTCAGAATGAATCAACCGGCCCGGGATTATTTCCCGGGCCGGTTTTTGTATTAAAAGCATTCAGGGTTTAGTTGCCAAACAAAGCATTCTCGATTTCGAGCAAATCGCCTGCCAGGATGCTCAAATCGTCGATGGCGGTTTCGGGATCGTTCTCGATTTCTCCAAGAGCTAAGTTGAGTCGAGTATGTAAGGGTGCCACCACATCTTTCAGATCGTCCGGTAAAAGTGACTCAATGGCGGTCAGCGTTTGATCTGTGCTTTGCAGCAACACCTTGGCCTGGGCAGGGTTGCCATCAAAGATTTCAACCTGAGCGTTGGTAATGTCGGCTCGGGCTTTTAATAAGGCAATATGCAGATTGAAATCATTTTGCTCTGCTACCAGGGCTTGATTCTGTTCTTCAAGGTTTGTGATATTTTGATTCAGGGTGTCAATCTGACCATTCAACCTGGAGATTTGATCTTGTAAGGCGGCGATTTGACCTTCAAGCTCTGAGATCGTATCAGAGGCAGATTTAATTTCGTTTTGTGATTTTCCCAGTTCATCTACTTTTGGGTTGTAGATGCTGAAAATTGCGGCTAAGAACCCCAAACCAAAGACCAACAATAACCCAGCTGTCCAGCGGATTACTTTGCGAAAGAATAGCCGGGAACGGGTTTCCTCCTTGGGTTGGTCAGTTTTGTCATCGCCTGTTTCTTCAGTCTCTTCCGCTCCCTCGGTTTCGGGAAATATATCCACAGGTTCCGCAGACATATTCGGTTCCGGGCTTTCAGTCGATTCAGGGGAGATGATTTCATTCTCTTGATCCTGCATGCGGTTCTCCTGGTTTGGGTGAAACGAAGTATTTTTGACGAGGTTTGGAAGCTATTTTAAGCAATAGTGTTAGTATATCCGAAATTTCCTAGTTGGTGTGATTTTTGGAAATTTTGTCCCCTGAAATCTTTAAAAAAGAGAGCCTGGAATTTTCCAGGCTCTGTGAGTAGAGAAGGTTTTTAGCGGGTCTTCACTTTGATGCTCTTGGGTTGGGCTTCAGGAACTTTGGGAATTCGCAGGCTCAGAATGCCATTCTCAAGTTTGGCTTCAGCTTTATCGGCTTCCAATTTGCTGGCAAAGCGCAATGAGCGATAAAATTGACCGCTTGGACGTTCCCGTCGCAGGTAGCTTTCTGCTTCGGCTTCGTAGTTGAATTCACCCTTAATGCTGACGGTATCGTTCAAAATTTCGATTTCGATGTCTTCAGCACTCAAACCAGGGATAATCGCGTGAAGCACGAAGGCATCTTTCTCATCCAAGACATCCAGGGGAATGTGAACATCGCTATGTGCGATGCCAAATTCGTTAGCGGCGCGGTCACTTTGATTCAATTGACGAAGATAACGTCGGCGGTAGGGGGTCATATACATGGTCATTTTTTTCTCCTTTGATACTTGAATTAAAGTATCTGTTAATTTGTTTGGGTTGTCATAATCTTATCTTGTGAATATAAGAGAATCAAAAACACTATGTTAGAACTCTGCAAACATAGTGTTTGAATTTTGTTAGATGGTGCTGGAAGAAATTACTGGGCGCGTTTTACTTTTGAGCAATGATAATCAAGTAACTCGCATCCGGTTTGTATGACCCGGTTTCGAAATTGCGATAGGTGGATTGGATGGTAAAACCCGCGCTGATCATTTCTGTAACGTAATCTTCCAGGGTGGCTAGGTAGTGTGGAATGGAAGCCGTGACACGTTCGATTTTTCCATCTGGGAGCAGATGGTCGTAGTGCCAATTGATCTTAACGAGGTTCTCTTGCTTTTCCCAGGTGCTGCTAACCTGAACAGGATTGCCCGTATCCGGGTGGCTGAAGATCGCTTCGACATCAGCATCTTCATTCGTTTGAAGTGCGCGTAACAAATTTGGGCTTGGCATACTGACGGCAAAAACACCCCCGGGCTTGAGTTGTTGAAAGATGCGCGCCAACATCCTCGCACGGGCTTGAGCATCGAAAGTGCTATACGTGTTGCAAGGCAAAAGCACCATGCGAAATTCAGCGTCAATCTGGAAATCAAGCATATTCGCTTCTATCAAATGGATATTAGATTGCAGATCAATGGGAATACGTTGCTTAAGAAAAGCCAGCATTGCATGGGAATTATCGATGCCGTAAACTTCATGACCTGCTTGCGCCAGGGGAATTAAAATGCGTCCCGTACCGCACCCCAATTCAAGAATGGGATCTCCTTGCCAGCGTGCTAAAGATTGCCAAAAGGCTAGATCCTCCGTAAAATTTTGGTGGTGACAATGATATAAGCTTGGAAAAGGATTATATAGATCGTTCATGTATTTTCTAATTTCCCATATAGAAAAACAAGCCATAGAGGGTAAATTTCCGATATGATTGTACACGCAAAACAGGTTTTTCTGCAACCTTGACGTTCGAATGTGGTTCGCATTATACTCACGCCTCCGGGGAGTGGCGCAGTTGGAAGCGCGCCGCGTTTGGGACGCGGAGGCCCGGGGTTCAAGTCCCCGCTCCCCGACTACATTTTCAAAAGGGGCCAACTTACCTTCTACACGTTAGCATAAACACCCCAACGATGACTCCTGGGGTGTTTTGTGTATTTATGATGGCTTTGTTGCACAAATCGGCGATAAGTGAACAGAAAGCGGAGATCACCTTACCTTGAAAGGTGGTTTAGGCTTCCGCCAAAACTGGGTAGGCTTCTGGCATCCCCAGTTGGGTTATGATATTGAGCGCCTTATACCGCAGACGGACTTCCAGAGCTTGACTGTCAAAGACCCAGTTATGCAATTTCGGTCCAAAAATGATTTTCAGCCGAAACATGGCGGTTTCCGCCAGACTTCTACGATGATAATTCGTCTCCTTTTTCCAGGCTTCGGAACCGACTTTCTGAATGCGTTGCACATGCGTATTACGCTGCGCCCAGCGTGCGCCCGGATTGATCACGGCACTTTTGAGCGGCGGGACGACCATGGTTCTGGTGAGGCCCCCGCCAGAGAGGGTGATCACATCGTCGGGCTGGAGGTCAATTGGCTGACTCGGTTGATTATATAGATCAAAGTAGGCGACCTCATCCGGGTAGTGAATGGGATATCCAGGATTCCCATCACTCTCTTCTACAATTGCACTGGCAGTATAAATTGTGCTTCCCGCTCTGGTTAAAGTCAGGTCAACAACCGTACTGTGCCCCCAAGTATAGCCTGTCGCATAAATAAAGTACTGGTTCGGACCAACCCAAATATTTTCGAGGATCCCTTCTTGTGCATTTGCATTTTGATGGGATACCAAGATTCCACCCAGTACAACTGCGAATATGAATAATCCATAGCAGATTTTCTGAACGATCTTTGTGTTCATGGTTTCCTCCCGGAACAGAAAACAAATAATCGGTCCTTATGGGACACTGCCCCAATCTGCTTCCCCATGCTGCGTCAAAAAATAAGGTGACTACAAACAGAACTCACCTTAATTCTTATTATCCCACCAGGATCATGCGCACGGCGTGCAGGTTCTTAGTCCATATAACCTGAAAGCCTTTGATATATTTGATCATTACACTCTTGCACTTATCTAAACAAAGTCAATA
>DOTA01000499.1 GCA_003513015.1 Chloroflexota bacterium | reverse complement strand
GACCCGGAACGAGAGATCAAGCTGCTGCGCCGCAAGATCGCGAATGGGGCTAATTTTGCGCTGACGCAGCCGGTTTACCAGCCCGAAAAGGCGCGTGAATTTTTAGATTTGTATGCCAAACAATTTGGTGATTTGGAAATGCCGGTTTTGGTGGGGATTTTGCCGCTTTACAGCGTGCGCCATGCGGCTTTTTTGCACAACGAGGTGCCNNCTGATGCCCGCTTTTGGGCGCTATGACTTGGCAGCAGAGATCGTCGAGGCCATTCGCTGAAT
Source organism: Chloroflexota bacterium (assembly GCA_003513015.1). GTDB lineage: Bacteria > Chloroflexota > Anaerolineae > Anaerolineales > UBA11858 > UBA11858. The sequence goes on along the minus strand of DOTA01000499.1, from coordinate 6,381 downwards.
TGTTGACTTGCGGATTGGCCTACTTTCGCCGGGTTTTTCTGCTCGAACGTTTAGATGTGCTTTTGCGTTTGGGCTTTTGCTCGCTTGTAATCATGAAGTAAGCCCCGCCGCCATCCATTAAAAACCCAATCACAATCAAGAAAACCCCCACACGAACCCGCGTCCACTCCACTTCCAGCAGTTCGATGATGAACTGCATCACCCTGTTTGCCAGCGAAACCCACACAGATGGATCAATTTCGCCCCCTAAAGGGTCATTCCAACCGGGGCGGAATGTGGCAAAGATCATCACCATCATCCCGCTGAACAGAAACATGGTTCCTGTTAGAACAAAAACCCAACCGAGCGCTTGTTTTGTTTTCATAGCCACGTTATAGCAAAGAATGCTCCTCCTTACAAGGCAAATCATCCGGTTGAAACGGATTGGCAATTGAATCCCGTTGCCGGGTTGTGTACAATACAATAAACGAAATTGCAAAATCTTAAGTTCCTCAGGAGTATTCCATGCACTACCGCCGTTTAGGTAAATCGGGCCTCAAAGTCAGCGAAATCTCATTAGGGTCGTGGGTCACATTCGGCAGTCAACTGGACGAAAAAGCCGCTCGACAACTCATTCACGCCGCTTATAATGCCGGGGTGAATTTTTTTGATAATGCCGATGTTTACGCCGATGGGCAGGCAGAAGTCATCATGGGGCAAGCGATTAAAGATTTACCGCGTGAGGCCTTGGTGCTCTCCAGCAAGGTTTTTTGGCCCACCATGCCCGGCCCCAACGGGCGCGGCCTCTCGCGCAAGCATATCACCGAATCGATCCATGCCTCCCTGCGCCGCCTGGGCACCGATTACCTCGATCTCTACTTTTGCCACCGTTTCGATCCCGACACCCCCGTAGATGAAGTTGTCTTCACCATGAATCACCTCATCCAGCAGGGCAAAATTCTCTACTGGGGTACCTCCGAGTGGAGTGCGGCACAAATCTCTTTGGCTTACGGTGTGGCCCGGCAATATAATCTCATCCCGCCTAGTATGGAACAACCTCAATACAACATGTTCCAACGCAAACGCTTCGAAAATGAAATCGCCCCTCTCGCCAAAGAACTTGGCATCGGTCTAACAACTTTCAGCCCACTCTATTTTGGCATATTAACTGGAAAGTACAATGATGGGATTCCCGAGGATAGCCGCGCTGCCATGGAGAGCGCGGCCTGGATGGAAGATTACCTGACCCCCGAAAGGCTCGATACCGTCCGACTTTTGGAAGTGATCGCCGCTGATTTAGGGATTACCCTGGCCCAATTAGCCCTCGCCTGGATTCTGCGCCGCAAAGAAATTAGCTCGGTGATAACCGGGGCCACCAAAAAATCCCAACTACAGGATAATCTGGCTGCCTCTGAAGCTGTGACATCGCTTACCGATGATGTTTTGGCCCAAATCGACGAAATTTTAGGCAACCACCCCCTAGAATAGAGACAGATGAATCCCCAAAAAACGCTCCCACGAGTAGCCTCTCGTGGGAGCGTTTTTGGCTTCTTAGAAATCATCCTCAGGGATCAACACTTCATCCATGCTGATTTCATCCGGCCTTTGTGCCCACCAATTCCAAACGCCGATCCCCAGCGGAATGAGGATGGCAATCATGCTTGCCCCCACAATCATAACTGCTATCCCTGTTACCAGGGTGGCTTCTTCGGGAGCAATGCCGGTATCCGGTAAGAAAGCCCCCAAGATTGCCATTGACCCGAAACACAAACCACACAAACCGGGCAGCCCGCATAGTAAGGTTGTAATGATGATGGTGATCGTGAGTGTTTTCTTATCCATTGGCCTTGCGAAATATGCTTATTCGGATATGAAACCTGCGTCATCCAGCGCATTTGATTTTTTGCGCAGGGTCAGGAAGCCGATCACCACCGGGATGGCAACAAACAGCACGCTAACGCAGATCGTGCCAATACCATAGGCAATCGCTGCGCTGGGATCGCTGCTGCCGAAGATGTCGATATCCGAACCCGGAATCGCTCCAATTACTACGAACATTGGCCCGGCGCATAACCCGCATAAACCGGGCAATCCGCAAAATAGAATTGTAACGACCAAACCGATAATGCCAAGCGTTTTCTTTTCCATTCCATAATCTCCTTGAGGTTAAAAAAATAATGGAGTGATCTTCCGTCACTCCATTATAGCCTTTTATCCGCGCAGTTGTGCGCCGATTTCTTGTTCCAGCCTGTGCACGATCTTGTTGCGCAGCTTGGCGGCATCTTTATCGGTGAGGGTGCGTTCGGGGTTCTGGTAGGTCAGGCTGTAAGCTAGGGATTTCTTTCCAGTCCCGATTTGATCGCCGCGGTAAACATCAAAGAGGCGCACCTCCGTGATGGTGCTGCCACCCGTTTGTCGGATGAGATTCTCAACCTCGGCTGCGGGGACGGTTTCATCCACGATTAGGGCAATATCCTCCAGGATGGGCGGTTGCGTGGGGATGGCACCCACCTTGAAGAGTGCCGGAACCGCCGCAATAATGGCTTCCAGGTTGAACTCAGCGGCTAGCAGCGGCGCTTCGGGCACATCGTATTTTTCGACTACCTGCGGGTGCAGTTGGCCCATCACGCCGATCTGGCGCTCACCCGCGAAAACCCGCGCGCATTTCCCAGGGTGGAAACTGGGATGCTGCCCCGGTTCGTAGCGCACATCTTCCAGGTGCAGACCTGTGAGGGCGCGCTCGATGATGCCTTTCAGATCGAAGAAATCCATCAGAGTGGCATCCGCGCCGCCCCAATCAGTTAGGGCGCGCGGCCCCGTTAGCGTGATGACGAGCATCTTCTTTTCATCGGGGAGTTCGCCATCCTCAGATTGCAGGAAGACCGGGTTGATCTCAAAGAGGGCGATGCGCTCGCGGATGCGGGCGTTGCGCTCCACGATTTCGAGGGCCGAGGCCAGCAGGCTATGGCGCATCACGGAACGGTCGGGGGTGATGGGGTTCGCCAGGCTGAAGTAGGGCATCTCCTCGGGGGGAGTCTCTGGGGCGAGACGGCGAATTTCGCGCTCAGGGGAGGTCAGGCGATGGGTGATGATTTCCTGAAGGCCAAGATCCGCTAACAGGTCTCGCAGATCCTCCTCAATTTCCAGCTCGGGGTTCCCTTTTTGGGGTGGAAGGGCATCGGAGAGGCGCGTTTCTGGAATGCGGTCATATCCATAAATCCGCGCGATTTCTTCCATCAGATCCGCTTTGCCGATCACCCCGGTGCCGATGTCTAAACGGTGGTTCGGGGCAGTCGCGCGGATAACCGCGGACGGCTGACCACTGACCACTTCGCAGTCAAACTCGAGCGATTCGAGAAGGGATACGATTTCTTCTGCACTCAGTTCGATGCCCAGCCAGCGGCGCGCATCGGCAGTGGTAATTTCAACGGTGGGGTCGGTGGGAGGCAGGGGATATTCGTCAACGAGACCCTGGGCCACGGTGCCGCCCGTCCAGGCGAGCATCAGTTGCAGGCCGCGCCGCACGCCCTGCGGAGCCAGCTCGGGATGCACGCCGCGCGAGAAGCGGTAGGAGGCTTCGGATGGCAGGTTTTGCGCCAGAGCGGTGCGGCGAGAGTTGATCATGTTCCAGGCCGCGCCTTCGAGCAGCACGTTGACGGTGCTCTCGGTGATTTCGGATTCAAGCCCGCCCATCACGCCGGCCAGGGCCAGGATGCCGGATTGGTCGGTGACCAAAACGGTGAAATCATCGAGGGTGCGTTCTACATTATCGAGGGTGACTAATTTTTCGCCCTGTTGAGCGGGGCGCGTGATGATGGTGGGTGCTTCGACTGCGCTGCCGCTCCGCTCAGCATGCTCTTTGGCGCGCTTTCGCAAAACATTGTAATCGAAGGCGTGCAGCGGTTCGCCGAGTTCGAGCATGGCGTAGTTGGTGGCGTCGACCAGGGCGTCGATGGGGCGCATGCCCGCGGCCCGTAGGCGCAACTGCGCTTTGTAAGGGCTGGGCTGGATTTTGACGCCCTCGATCAGCCCGAAGACGAAGCGCGGATTGAGTTCGGGGTTGGTGATCTCGATTTTGACGCGGCCCGCGAGGGGTGGCCCTTCCATCGGGACGGTCAGATCGGGGTAGCGCAGTTCGGCCCCGGTGATGGCCGCCACCTCCCGCGCTACGCCGATGATGTTGGCATCGCGCGCGTGGTTGGGTGTGATGGCAATATCATAAACCGCCTCGCCGATGTAATCGGCCAGCGGTGCGCCCGTGGGCGCGTCCGCGGGAAAAATGATGATGCCCTCGTGCTCCTCGGAGATGCCGAGTTCGCGCTCCGAGCAGGCCATTGAGTACGATTCTACGCCGCGGATTTTCTTGCGTTTGAGCACGGTGGTGTTGTGCCCGGGTTCGTAGGCGTTGATGATGGTGGCACCTTCACGGGCGTAAACCACCTTCAGTGGTTGGGGCAGTTCGGCCTTGCCGCGATATTCGAACAGGTTAGGCGCACCGGTCAGCACGGTATGGATTTGCTCACCGTCATCGAGCTTGCAGAGCACTAGCCGATCAGCATCAGGGTGCGGCATGACTTCATGGATGGCCGCGACCACGATTTTATCGGGTTCCCACGAAAATCCGGTGATTTTGTATTGCTGCTTGCCTTCGGGTTTGGGCAATCCAATATAATGGATGGCTTCTACCTCCAGCCCGGCCAGAGTCAGGCGGTGGGCCAGTTCTTCAATAGGGAGATCGATGTCGACGAAATCTTTCAGCCAGGATATAGGTACTTTCATGTTTTAGTCCGGTAGTTGGTTAGTTTCAGTAGATCACAGTTTTGATGTGATTAGNNGATTATCCAGTAACTCGTTACTTAATCCCTTTTTCCACTCACCATCTTACCAATGGTGGCGATCATAAAACCGAGGGCCGTGAAGAAAGTCAGGGCAATTTTAGTGGGATCCATTACGGGTTCCACGCGCACGCCGTTTTTATCGGCGATCACAATCGCCACCGGGCGCGAGAAGGTCCGTCCGCCGCCGCCTGCACCGCCTCCGGCTCCGCCGTTATCTTCGGGGCCGCCCGAGCCGTATCCGGCGCCAAATCCGGCCACCGCCAGCACTTCGGCCGCGGGGATAATCAGCGTATCTTCGTGCACAATCGGCTCGCCATAGACCTTGCTCACATCGGCCGTTTCGATCAGGGTTTCCAAGGTCTCTTGAACCATATCCAGGGCCATTCCGGAATCTTCGATCACAATTTTTTCAATTTCTTTTTCTTCAGACATGATTTTCTCTCCTAGCGTTTTGCACGCTTAACTAACCAGATGATAAAGGGGATTAACAGCGCCAGACCCCAAAGGGTGATCTGCGCCTGCCGGGTGGGGTCCTGAATCTCAAGGAGTTCATCGCTCCCATCAGGATGCTGCACGATAACCGAGGAGGGCTTCCGCCAAAAAGAGAAAAAGCGCATCCCCGGGGGCTGGAACTGCAACGACTGCTCGATGGGGATGATCTTAAACTCCCCAGCCTGGATGGGCCTGCCGACCCGATTTTCAAGTTGGATCAGGTTCATAGTACCTGCCTTTCTATTTCATACTTCACCACGAAGGCACGAAGCCCCAAAGTAAAAACTTAAGGAACCCTGTTGCCTTTCGTGACTTTGTGCCTTTGTGGTTTAAACTTTCGCGTCGTCGGCTGGCTCAACCGGCTCAGATTGCTGCGGAGCAACCTTTTGATTGAGTTTGCCTAGTTCGGTATTGATGAAGCTTAACACCTTCGAGATTTCTTGGCGGGCCTTTTCTTCCACTTCGCCGGTTTCCACGCGGGTTTTGAAATCTTCAGCCTCGGCCTTGAATTTTTTTCCAGCCTCGCTGGCCTTGAAATCATCGACCGCTTCATTAGTGGCTTTGCCGAGTTCATTTAGCCCGTTTTTGAGTTCCTGCCGCAACTTTTGGGATTCTTCACTCTCCCAGGCCGATTGGAAGAAACTCTTCAGGTTTTCGCCCAACTCACGAAATTGATCGGTGATGTCGGGGTGAGGGTTGGGATTATCAGACATAAGTAGCTCTCCTTTTTGCCGCAGAGTGAGGGGAGTTCGCTGAGATTTTCGCTTTTCTCTGCGTACTTAGCGTGCTCCGCGGTAAGTTAAAATTGCTCCAAAAACCGCAAATCATTTGCCCAGAAATAGCGGATATCTTCAATATGATGGCGCAGCATGGTGATGCGCTCCGGCCCCATGCCAAAGGCGAAACCCGTATAGTGTTCGGGGTTATAGCCGCCGTTGCGCAGCACTACCGGATGCACCATCCCGCAGCCTAAAATTTCCAGCCAGCCGGTGCCTTTGCAGACCTGGCAACCATCGCCGCCGCATAGAAAACACTCGATATCCATCTCGGCGCTGGGTTCGGTGAAGGGGAA
>DOTA01000413.1 GCA_003513015.1 Chloroflexota bacterium | reverse complement strand
GGCGGGGCCTGGTTAGAAAATTGCTTGTTGACTTCGGCCTCAATCAGCGTAGCGATTTCGCCCACATCGATCGAAACGCCCGCGCGGTTGAGGTAATCTTGCAGGGTTTTGATGGCGTATTCCTTCTTCTCTTTGCCACCTTTTAGTAAACCAGCAAAGCCACCTTGCTCGGCGGCGCGCACTGCAATTTGTGTGCCCGCCTCAATCATACTCAATTGATCTTTGGTAAGCTTTAACTTCAATTCCGCCGACATTTTGCGGAACCACATAAAGGCAGCGGCAATTACCACCGGCAGGGCAATCACCAGCAAGCCTTGGGCTAACAAAGACAGAAAATTAGAGATTGCGTTTCCTTCCATCGTGTTTTACTCCTTTTGTGTAAGATGGTAATAATCAAACAGGGAAGCTCTTTTACGCTTCCCTGTTTGACACAATTTGATTATTTTATGGCAGACCAATCGCTTCTTTGACTTCGCTCAAGGTCTCCTGTGCAATCACCCTGGCCCGGTCGGCGCCATCGTTGAGCACATCCCAAACGTAAGCGGGGTCTTGGGCAAACTCAGCGCGTCTTTCGCGGAAGGGCATCAAGTTTTCGTTGAGATTCTTGGCGAAGAGCTTTTTGCAGGCCACGCAGCCGATCTCCGCTTTGCGGCACTCGTCGTTGATGCGTTCAACTTCCTCAGCATCGGAAAAAATTTTGTGCATGGTGAACACGTTGCAAACATCCGGGTTGCCGGGATCCGAGAGGCGCGCCCTCTGAGGATCGGTGACCATTTGCATCACGCGTTCCTGGGTTTCTTTGGGCGTTGAAGCCAATTCGATATGATTGTTAAGGCTCTTGCCCATCTTATTTTTGCCGTCGATACCCAAAACCTTGGGCACTTCGGTCGCCACCATCTGGGGTTCAACCAGCACATTGGTGTTATAGCGATAATTGAAAGAACGCACGATTTCGCGGGTGAACTCCAAATGCGGAGCCTGATCCACACCCACGGGAACCGCCACGGCCTTATACAAGGCAATATCGGCGGCCATCAAAACCGGGTATCCCACCAGCCCGTAGTTGATATTGTGAGGCTGCTGGCGAACTTTCTCTTTGAAGGTGGGCAAATCCGTCAACTTGCCCAGAGGCGTGACCATTGAGAGGAAGGTGTGCAATTCCATCACTTCGGGGATGTGCGATTGCACAAAAATCATACTTTCATCCGGACGCATACCAGCGGCCAGCCAGTCGAGCGTCATATCGTAGGTGTTCTGCTTCAACTCCGAGGTGGTTTCCACGGTAGTCAGGGCGTGCACATCCACGATACAGTAAATGGTATCTTCATAGGTATCTTGCAACGCCACATAATTTTTAATGGCTCCCAGATAGTTTCCCAGATGCTGACGCCCGGTCGGGCGCGCCCCTGAAAAAACTCTGCCTTTCTTCTTCGTCATGCCTTGTTCTCCTGAATGTATTTTCGTAGCAAATCCGTCACTTCGCCGGGGTCAGCGTGCCGTCCGCTCTGTTTCTTGGAAAAAATGAGCTTAGCGTTTACCGACACTTCGAATCTTCCGCCATCCGAGGGGACAAGCGTAAAATGGGCAATCTGCTCTTCGAAGCTGCGCAACAATTCGGTCGTCAAACTGACGGCCCGGGGGGTGTATTTTCAAACTGCGCAGTAAACCAACTCAATATCCAGCATGTTAACGACTCCAACGGGTGAAAGATGGTTGGGAGTATATCATAAGGGCGCAAGGGGCGGCAATTGTCATCCCCCCGGATTGTGCTAGAATCAGGTCAGGCCCACTTTTAGGATAGGCAGAGATAAAATGGAAACACAAATGGATGTACGCCCCTCCCCCATCGCCGGGCAATGGTATCCGGGGAACGCTGAGCGCCTGGCTGCGAGCGTAGATGGTTATCTTCAGGCCGCGGAACTCCCCCAAATCAACGGTGAAATTGTGGGCGTGATCGCCCCGCATGCCGGACATATTTACTCCGGCCCGGTCGCTGGTCACGCTTTCGCGGCGCTGCGCGGCCTGGAACCGGAACTGGTTGCCGTGATTTCACCCATGCACCAACCCTATCAGCAAGCGCTGCTCACCTCGGGCCACCAGGCTTACCAAACGCCCCTGGGGATCATCCCCATTGAGCGAGAGGCGGTTGAAGCCCTTGATAAAAGCCTGAAAAATTCCCTAGGTTTTGGGCTTGCCGCAGTGCGCGGGGATCAGGAACACGCTTTGGAAATAGAATTACCCTTTTTACAGCGAGCACTTCTGGGCCGGTTTGCGCTGCTCCCGGTGATGGTGCGAGATCAGACCCCCAGGGTGCTGCAAACCCTGGGGCTGGCACTCTCCCAAATCCTCAAAAATCGGAAGGCGTTGCTGGTAGCTTCCACGGATCTCTCGCATTTTTACCCGCAAAAAGTCGCCCATCAACTCGATCAAGAGATGCTGCGCCGCATCGCGGCTTTTGATCCCCTGGCGGTGCTGGAGGCAGAAGCGCAGGGCAAAGGTTTTGCCTGTGGTCGGGGGGCCGTCGCCACGGTTTTATGGGCCGCTCAAAATTTGGGAGCCGATACGGTTACAATTGTCAATTACGCCACCTCAGGCGATATCAGCGGAGATTTTTCGCAGGTCGTCGGTTATGGGGCCGCAATAATTACACGTCAATAAAAAGGTGTTTATGGAATCAATTGGAGTAGATCTTTTAAAGCTGGTTTTAGTTGGATTTTTGGTTTTAGCGAACGGATTTTTCGTGGCTGCTGAATTTGCCCTGGTGAGTGTACGGCATACACGCATTGCCGAATTGGTAGCGCAAGGAAACCAGACTGCCAGTTGGGTGGAAAAAGCCTTGGAAAATCCCGATCGGGTGATCGCTGCCACTCAATTGGGCATCACCCTCGCCAGCCTGGGTTTGGGCTGGGTGGGTGAACCGGCGCTCTCACACTTGCTGGAACCGCTTGTGCAACTCTTCCCCGTTGACATGCAAAACGATCTTTCACACACCATTTCAGCAGGGCTGGCTTTCGCGATCATTACCTTTTTGCACGTTGTCGTAGGAGAATTGGCCCCTAAGTCAATTGCGCTGCAAAACCCGGAAAAAACATCTTTAATGGTAGCTCGACCTACCCTTTGGACCGAATGGATTTTCAAACCGGCAATTTGGGCGCTCAATGGAACTGGAAATTTCTTACTAAAACTTGTGGGGGTCAACCCTGCCTCCGGACACGAACTGGTTCACTCCGTAGAAGAGCTAAAAATGTTGGTGACTGCCAGCACCGAGGTCGGTGTGATGGAATCTGAAGATGGTGAAATGCTCCACGCAGTTTTCGATTTTGGCGAATTGCTGGTGCGGCAAGTGATGATCCCGCGCACCGAAATCTCGGCTTTCGAAGCTGATATGGACTTGCGTCAAGCGATCGATATCGCCGTTCACTCCTCGTTTACCAAATTCCCGGTTTACGATGACGACCTCGATAACGTCCTCGGGGTGGTACACATCAAAGATTTGCTGCGCGCCGAACAAGACCCCAAATGCAAAGATTGCCTGGTGCGTTCGCTGGTGCGGGAAACCCTTTATGTACCCGAAACCGTGCCCGTTAAAGCCGTGCTGCGAGAATTTCGCGCTCGGCGGCAGCATATCGCCATTGTTATGGATGAATTCAGCGGTACCGCCGGTCTGGTCACGCTAGAAGACCTGATGGAGGAAATCGTTGGCGAGGTCAGCGACCCCTTCGACGCCGATCTGCCCGAAATCAACCCTCTGCCCAACGGCGATTTTATGATCGACGGGCTGGCTCTGATCGACGAAGTCAACGATGCCTTGGGCACCCACTTTGAAGACCCCTATTACGATACCTTCGCCGGGTACTTTTTGGGTGTTTTTGGGCGCATTCCTGCCATTGGCGATGAAATTGAAATCGATGGCATCCGCTTGCGAGTCGAAAAGATGGATGCCATGCGCATCGAACGCCTGAAACTCACCCGTTTGGAAAAGCCCACACTCGATACAAATGTCGCCGCAGACCCCGAAGAAACCTCGTGACCACTTATCTAGAAATTTCCGTCAACGTCCCCCAGGTTTCGGGGACGTTTCATTATCACCTCCCCCCTGAAATGGAAGGACAAGCCGAGGCGGGCTGTTTGGTGACAGTTCCCTTTGGCAAGCAGACTGTTCAAGGTGTGATTCTGGAAATCGTGACTGATTCCGTGGTTCCCAAAACCAAACCCATCCTAGAAGTGATCGACCCCTCCCCGGTTCTCACCCCTCCCCAAATTGAACTTGCCAAACACCTCTCCGAGATTTCCCTGACCCCCTTAGCAGCCTGCATCTCACTGATGCTGCCCCCCGGCCTAAGCCAAACCGCCGATACGTTGTACCAGTTAACCGAAGCCGGTAAGCTGACCGCCGAAAATGAATCTTCCGCGGTTAGCGGGCTGCAGTCAGCCATCAACGAGCAACCCCTAACCCCTAACCCCCTAA
>DOTA01000140.1 GCA_003513015.1 Chloroflexota bacterium | reverse complement strand
GATTTGGCCCAAAAACACGGCATCCTGATCCGCTATTTTGATAAACCCGGACTGCGCGACCACATCCGCATTAGCGTGGGTAAACCGGAGCAGACTGAGGCTCTTTTGACAGTATTGAAAAACATCTAACCGCAGAGATCGCGGAGCACGCGCAGTGCATATAAAATCTCTGCGCTCGGGCAGTTTTTACCCGCCTCGGCGTGCTCCGCGTTGAAAGGCTTTTTATGAGAACATCTACGATTAACCGCAAAACCAATGAAACCGAAATTTCCGTGACCCTCAATCTGGATGGCAACGGGCAGGCCGAAATCGACACCGGCCTGGGCTTCCTCGATCATATGCTGCATCATATCGCTGTGCACGGTCTCTTTGACCTCACGGTTAAGGCCACGGGCGACCTGCACGTGGATGAGCATCACACTGTCGAAGATGTGGCCCTGGCGCTGGGGCAGGCCTTTGCCGAAGCCCTGGGCGATAAAAAAGGCATCGTCCGCACCGCGCACGCTTATGTGCCGATGGATGAAGCCCTGGCTTTTGTGGCCCTCGACCTCTCCGGCCGCCCTTACAGCGTCATCGAAGTGGAATGGCGTACCTCCACTGTGGGCGGCATCGCCACTTCCCTTTTTGAGCATTTCTTCGAGAGCTTCGCGGTCACGGCGCGCTGCAACCTGCACGCCCGCGTCCTCTATGGGCGCGACGATCACCACAAAGCCGAGGCTCTTTTCAAAGCCCTGGCCCGTGCCCTGGATGCGGCCACGGCGATTGATCCCCGGCGTGCGACGATTCCCAGCACGAAGGGAACGTTGACGGAGTAAAAGTAAACAGGTAAACAGGTAGATACAGAAACACGCACCTGTCTACTTTGTTTACCTGTCTACCTTCCCACCTGACTCATGAAACCTGACACCGCTTTCACGATCTTCCCCGCCATCGACCTGCGTGCTGGTAAAGTTGTGCGTTTGGCGCAAGGCGATCCCGCTCGCCAGACCACCTATGGTGATGATCCCCTTTATTGGGCCGAACGCTGGCAAGCTGAAGGCGCGGAGTGGCTGCACGTGATTAACCTGAGCGGCGCTTTCGCTGAAGATGCCAACGCCAATTGGGCAGCGCTTCAAAGCATCCTGACCACCGGATTGCACGTGGAGTTTGGCGGAGGCCTGCGGGAGCGGGATCACCTGCGGGCCGCGTTGGATTTGGGGGTGGCACGCGTTTTTCTGGGCACCGCGGCCATCCAAAATCCTGCCCTGGTCGATTGGGCTATTGCTGAATATGGCCCGCAGCACATCGCCGGCGATATCGGTGCCTGCGACGGGCAGGTGATGGTCAAGGGCTGGCAGCAAGCCACCCCACTGACGGTGCTCGAAGTTGGTCAGCGTTTGCGCGACCAAGGCGTGGCATGGTGCGTGCTCACCGATGTCAAACGTGACGGCGTCAGTATTGGCGTGGATGTGGCTAGCGCCGTGGTGTTGCAACAAACTACGGGGTTGCAGGTGGTGGCTTCGGGCGGGGTTGCCAGCCTCGCAGATGTGCGCCGCGTGTGGGCTGCCGGGCTGGCGGGTGTAATTATTGGGCGGGCGCTGTACGAGGGAGAACTAACGATTTCGGAATGCAGAAAAGTAAAGGCAGAATGAAGAATGTAGAAGTCAGAATTTCATGCAATATTCTGCAATCTGCATTTTGCATTCTGAATTTGGAGAACTTATGATCACCATTGTTGACTACAACGCCGGAAACTTGACTTCGGTCAAGCGTGCTCTGGAACATTTAGGGATCGCCAACCAGATTTCCGCGGACCCGGAAGTGGTGCGCCGCTCAGAGCGGATCATCTTTCCAGGGGTGGGCCACGCCCGCGCGGCCATGGAAGTGCTCCAAACCAGAGGGTTAGACTCTGCCCTGAAAGAGGCCTTCGGCCGTGGCACGCCCATCCTGGGGATTTGCATCGGCTGTCAGATCATTTTGGCTCACTCGGAGGAGGGGGATACTCCCGGGCTGAATCTGATTCCAGGGGTTTGCGCACACTTCCAATTTCAGGAAAAAGGGCTTAAAGTCCCCCACATGGGTTGGAATACCGTTACGGTCACACAAAATCATCCGGTGTTGGCCCACCTCAAACCAGGAGATTCCTTCTATTTTGTGCATTCCTACTATCCCCAACCAGCCGAGGCGTCCCATGTGTTTGCCACCTGCGACTATGGTTTCAACTTCCCGGTGGCGATTGGCGTGGAGAACCTGTTCGCGTTGCAATTCCACGCCGAGAAGAGCGGGCCGCTGGGGCTGCGGGTGTTGGAGAATTTTGCGAGGTGGACGCCATGCTAAGTAAACGCATCATTTCCTGCCTGGATGTGCGCGACGGCAAGCTGGCTAAGAGCGTGCGCTTTGTGGATACCAAAGACATCGGCGATCCGGTGTCCCAGGCCCAAAAATATTATGAAGCTGGGCTGGATGAACTGGTGTTTTATGACATCACCGCTTCGAGTGACAGGCGTGACATCATGATTGAGGTAGTCAGCCAGGTGGCCGCGCAGATATTTATCCCCTTTTCGGTGGGGGGCGGGCTGCGCACCGTGGAAGATTGCAGCCGGGTGCTGCTGGCCGGGGCGGAGAAGGTCAACGTGAACTCGGCGGCGGTCCAACGCCCGGAACTGATCGCCGAGGCCGCGCGAGCATTTGGGGCGCAGGCCGTGGTGCTTTCGATGGATGTGTTACGGGTTTCGCCCAGCCCGAAAATCCCATCGGGTTATGAGATCGTGATCCAGGGTGGGCGCGCGCCGATGGGCCTTGACGCCATCGAATGGGCGCGCCGCGGCGAAGACTTGGGCGCGGGTGAACTGGTTGTCAACTCCATCGATGCCGATGGCACCAAAGAAGGCTACGAAATCAACCTGACGCGCCGGATCGCCGAGGCAGTGACTATCCCGGTGATTGCCTCCGGCGGTGGAGGCACGCCGGAACACCTTTACGAGGTGCTTACTGATGGTAAAGCCGATGCCGCCCTGGTGGCTTCGATGTTGCACTATGGCGAGTACACCGTGAGCGAGATCAAGGCCTACCTGACGGGGAGGGGGCTGGAAATTCGGCCTGTTTAAATAATTCACCGCGGAGTTCGCAAAGAACGCAGAGTTTTTTTATTTCTCTGCGCACTCAGCGCTCTCTGCGGTGAAAGCTTGGAGACAAAATGCTAAATCTGAAATTTGACGAGCGCGGCCTGATCCCTGCCATTTGCCAGGATGCCGAAAGCGGCGAAATCTTGATGATGGCCTGGATGAACACCGAGAGCTTGCGCTTAACCCAGGAAAGCAGCGAAGCTCACTTTTGGAGCCGCAGCCGCGGGGAACTGTGGCACAAAGGTGCAACCTCCGGGAATTTTTTGCGTGTGCGCCAGATTTTGGTCGATTGCGACGCCGATACCCTGCTGCTCAAAGTGGATGCGACCGGCCCGGCCTGCCATACGGGGGCGGCTTCCTGTTTTTTTCGAAAATTAGACGATCATAGTTGACCGCCGACCATCGACGGCAGACCGCGCTTTCTCGGCGGTCGGCGGTCGGTCGTCCGCGGTCAGTTTGGAGACCAAACTATGCTACCCGAACTATTCACCATTATCGAAGATCGTAAAGCCCACCCCACGGCAGAATCCTATACCGCACAGCTTTTTGCTGAAGGGGAAGACCGGATTTTACAAAAAGTGGGGGAGGAGGCCGTGGAGGTGATTTTGGCGGCCAAAGGGCAGGGCGATCAACGCCTGATCGAGGAAATCTCGGATTTGTTTTATCACACCCTGGTGCTGCTGGCCGCCAAAGATTTAACCCTGGCGGATGTGGAAGCGGAATTACGCGCGCGGCATCGGTAAAAATAGCTTCATTATGCTTCACCTTTTAGCCACTTTTGGGCGGCGGCGAAATCGGGAAACATGCGCACCTGATGCCCCTGGTTGATGAACACCGTCTCCAAAAAGTGGAAATCTGCGGCTTTGTCGCCCACCACCAGGGCACGGCGATGCGCCTGGACCACCCCCTCATTTTTAGCGGCTTGCGGCATATTGTAGATTTCCAGCGCATGTGCCGGGTACGCATCCCGCAAATCATTGATCATACACTTGCAGTTTGTGCTGGTTATCAGCCCTGCTACTGCTCCGGCAAGCTCTTGCAGGGTGGTTAAGTTCAACTCCCCATGAACCACAACGATGATGCAGTTGAGCGTCGCATCATAATTCGCTTCAAAGGTCATCGCCACCACCTTACTCTCGTAAAAAGAGCTTAAACCACGAGCTCAGCACGCCCTCCGCTGGTTTGCCGTGGATTGAAGTACTTTTATCGTGTAGCACTGTGGGGGGATAATAGCCGCTGGAAATCGCGCCGCTGATCCAGTCTTGGTTGTTGATCGCTGCCAACACGGCATCATAGGCCCGGGCTTGCGCTTTGAAATCCACATTGAGTAGCGGATAATCGGGCGCGGGATAATCAAGGGCGCGCGGCGGCAGGCAGGTTTGAATGGGGTCCGCTAAACAGCCGGTCAGAATACCCTCCGCCGAAGGATAAGCCAGATCAATCACAATCGATTTTTGATCGACGCCGTGTTTCCAGGTGAGCCACAGGGCATAAATATCCGTTGTTAGAATTTTCTCGGCTTTTACTTGGAGATCAACGGCGGATGCTTCGGGATTTTCGGCTAGCGGAGCCGACCACAGTACCATCAGTTGATCGACATCATCCAGGAATTTGGGGAGGGCGTGCAAACCCTCAGGGTAGGGCAAGGCCCAGGCAATTTTTCCGTTAAAACGGGCGCGCACCTCCGCGATCAAAGCGCGGTAGCGCTCCTCGGCATCCACGGGCACGCCTGAGAGTGAGCCATCTGCCAGGGTGCCGCCGGGCAGCGCGGGTGCCATCCATTCCCCGCCTAAAACCAGGGTTTGTGCCCCGCTTTGGGCCGCCATATCGGCATAGTTGAGAGCGAAGGCCCGGTAATTATCGAACCAACTCACCCACCAGCTAAAATCACGTGGCGCAGTAGCCCACCATTCGCCGGTGGTGGTCGGGAAGTGCGGCGCGGGCTGCAAGGCCACATTCAACCCCTGGGTTTGCGCCGCCCGGATGGCCTTAACCGAATCGCTCCATAGCGCGTCTTGTCCGGGGATGGGTTCCAGCACAGGGGGAGAAAGGCGCGTGTAGCTCCAACTGGGGGTTAAAACTACCCAATTGGCCCCGGTGGCAGCCACCTGCTTCAGGGCTGTGGGGATCAGGGGATCCCACGAGGGGTGGTAAAACTCCTGGAAGGCGATACCAGCCACAAATTCCGGGCCGCGTTTCGCCACTTTGGTGTCGGTAACACCCACTTCGGGTAGTTCGCTTTCGTACCAAATCCATTGATTCACCTGATCGGGAATCCCCAGGCGCTCATCGGGGGCGGTTTGCACAATCTGCCCGGAAGTGAATTCACCCGGCGTGCGGATGTCATCGGCCTGCCCACATTGACCGGCCCGGCAATAACGGTAGCCGAGTTGGTCGATCAAATCCAGCGGGCTGAGCAAAATGTAGGCCCAACGCTGGCCCTCCAGATGCCACATGGGCAGGGGTTCAGTCCAGCCGTAGGGGTTGAATTGGATGGCAATTTGCTCGTTGGGCGGCGTGTTTTCGGTGATATTGACATCAAAGGTGATTTCCGGGGCATCTGCGACTTTCCAGGTTTGAATATTGTCGTTGATCACGCTGGGGCTTTCGGGCACAATCAACTGTCGGATCACGAAATCTCCCTGGCTGCCGCGCTCGGTGTTCCAGAAACCATCGCCGAGGGTGTATTTGTAACGCAAATCCGCTCCCACGGGCAGGGCCAGAATGATGCCATAGCTGCCATCTGCCAGCGGAGAGAGAACCGGCATGCGGGTTGCCAAGGTGCTGACGCCACCGGCCAGATCGCCGAAGGTGTTGCCCAGTTGTAGCAAATTACCTGCCATGCGCAGGGGCACCGCTGGGATGGTGCCTTCGGGCACATGCACAATGAAGGTAATATCAACGGTGGGGGCCGGGGTTAGTTGAATATCAGCGGGGGTATTGGAGCCTTCTGCGACCAGTGCGCCCTGTTGGAAGGTTTGAAACTTACCATCCAGGGTGTAAACCACCAGATTGTGGGTGCCGGGCGGCAGCCCTTCAACCAGAAAACCACCATCGCCGCTGGTGAACACCTGCGCGCCGCCTGCGGCGACCAGCAACCCGGGGATGGGCTGTCCATTTACGGCGTTCGTGATGGTGCCGGTGATGCGCCCGCTGGGGCCAGCGTAGAGCGTATCGTTCCAACGGGCGATCACATCGTGGGTTTCGCCGGGGTTGGCAACCTGAAACAGGCGGTAGCGCACCGGGCGCCCATCGGTCGTGTGTTCTTCGGCCAAAATCTTGCCCTGGCGCGAATAGCGGTATTTGACGGTTGAGCCTAACTTGAAGGGCAGCGCCACGGCATAATGCCGCTCATCCACTTTTTCCATCGGATAGCGGTGGGCGTTGAGCGCCAGGCCGGTGACTTCATCGAGCACGCTCAACATAATCGGCTCTGTGGCGGGCGTATCGGCGGGGATTTCAACATAAAAAGTAACCAGCCCTTCGGGGATATTTTGCGTCCCAGAGGAAACCAGGGGTGGGGGTTCCGGTGTGCTGGTGGAGAATCCCGGCAAATCGCAACTCACCAAACCTGAGATGAGCGCAAAAATCAGGAAAAATCCGATTTTCGAGAGGATTGCCGCGCATGGGCGGGGTTCAGTTTTCATATTGATCGTTCCCTGGAATCAGAATTTGTTGAAATTAACCTTGACGATTGCAATTCTACCACCCCGGATGTCAACCCAAAGATGGGGGCAGCCACTCTGGAATTTGGGGATGGCTCCGTAAAATCGGTGGATTTTCGGCTTTAGGGAGGTGTCGTTAATCCTTTAGGATGAGTTTCTCCACGATTTCGAATTGTCCATCGGCTTTGAGTAACGAAATCCACAATTCGCGCACCCAAAAGAGCGGCATCGCATCTACCTGCGGCAGGGCAGATGGGTCGATTTCTCCCTCCAGCTTGAGAATGGTGCAGGTGGCATAGCGCCGCCGGATAAAATGCGATGGGCAGCCGATGTCACACAGCACATCTTCCAGGGTGTCGCGAAAATCGTTCCAGATGCGGGTTTCGGCTACGCGCCAGCGCAAAACCTGACTTTGCCAGTATGGCGCAAAAAATTGTATCAGGCCATCCGCCTCGATGGGGAACGGCTGAATCCCGCTGAGATTTCTTCGGATGGGAGCAATACAATCCTGGGGATCGTGCCCATTTTCGGGTGAAAAGCGTTCCGCGGTGATGTGAATCGGTTCCACCAACTGACCACCAAATTGGGCCTGCAAATCGGCGTGTTTCTGGCGCAGTTGGGCGAGATCATCTGTAGTGGGAACCAATAGGATAAAAATGTCACCGGGTTGGGCAATCCGAGGGGCTTCAGGCATGGGTACATTGTACCAACCTTCAGGCGGCAGCACAAAGCCCTCAATCACCAGAGATGAACATATTTTTTATCTTCGTTTGTCCCTGTTTATCCTTGGTTGAGATTTAAAAAAGCTTTTCTCCGTGTTCTCAGTATCTCCGTGGTTATTTCTTTGCACCAAACCCCAAACGGATGGCATAGGCCGCGGCCGCGGCGCGGGTGTTGACCCCCAACCGGGCATAGATTGACTTGAGATGCCGTTTGACGGTGTTGGTGGTAATGAAGAGTTGCGCGGCGATCTCTTTGTTGCCCAGTCCTTGCGCCAGCAAGGCCAGTACCTCGATCTCGCGCTCCGTCAGGTTGTGTTCTGAGGCGGCCTGTTGGCGGACTTGTTGGATGGTTTGCAAAAAGGATTTGCGCTCGAAGGCTTGTTTCTCGAAACAGGCAAAAATATGGTGTTCGTTAAAAGCCCGGTCAATCAAATCGAGGTCGGCGGAACCGCTCACGATAATTGTCGGGATTTGGGCTTGTTGCACGCTGGTCAAGAGGCGGTAACCATCCTGGTTGTGTTCGGGCTCGAGTGAACTGGCCAGCGAAATATCGGCGATAACCAGTTGGTAATGCTCCCGTTTGAGCAATCCTTGGGCCTCGCCGTAACTGGCGCTGACATGCACCTCAAAACCGCCATCACTCACCAGTTCCGTCAACAGGCCGCGCCAACCGGCATCATCTTCCACAATCAGGGCCAACCGCGGGGGGTCTGAGGCCACGCCCGCGGCGGTTTCAGTGACCGTGGTTTCCGGGGCGATTTCACCTGCGGCGGGCGGTGTGGCTGCCAGGGCCTCAGGGATCATGGCGCGGAACCCGGCCCGGCGAAAGTTTTCTTTGCGCAAGCAGGTGTAGGCTCCATAATCCTGGATGGCGGCCACGGCCAGTTCCACGCTGGCGTACCCCGTCAGCAAAATGCTGGCACAGCCGGGAGCCTGACGTCGCAGCGCTTCTAAAACTTGCAAGCCGTCCCGGTTGTGGTGATCTGTGCCCGCCAGCGAGAGATCAACCACCGCCAGCCGGAAAGCTTGCTGGGCGATAGCAGCCAGCGCCGCGGCTAAATCTGCGCACAGGGTCACTTCCAGGCCGTAATCGCCTAAAATCTCAGCCAGAATGTCTTGCCAGGAGGGGTCATCTTCCACTAAAAGAGCGGGCAATGGCTTGGGGGTCACGCGCCCTCCTCGCCCTGTGGAAATTCTAAAACAAAGGTGGTTCCCGCTTGTCCGTCACTCTCTACGCTGATCAGACCGCCGAAGCGCGCCATCAGCGTTTTCACCCACCATAGGCCAAAGCCCAGGTTTGCGCGTGTTTCCGCGGTTACGCTGCTGTAATTGAACTCAAAAATGCGCTCGTGCAATGCCACGGGGATGCCCGGGCCGCTATCCCGCACCCGAATTTCCACCTTGCCCTCCAAAGTTTTGCCGCTGACCCAAATTTCGCCCGCGCCTTGCATGGCCCTGGCGGCGTTATCGAACAGGTTCAAGAACACCAGCGGTAAGCGCTGCGAACAGGCATGCACCTTGGGCAGTGTGGCGAGTTCGCGGGGCCAAACCTGCACGCCCGCGGGCAAATGCGCTGCGGCCAAGGCAGATTCAACGGCCTCGGCTACGCCCACCGCTGAAAAACGGATCGGGCGCAAATGAAATAAATTTTCACGCACAATTTCAATGGCCTGCGTGGCGCTGCTTTTAATTTCGCTTAAGTTGCTGCTCAGGTAGGCGTCGGCGGCCAGGGTTTCGGCACATTTATCCTCAATGCCCTCGATGCGCACGGGGATGGTACCGATTTTGTTGTTGAGTTGGTGTAGCAAATTCGAAGCGATGTCGCCGATGGCCGCAAAGGCTTCGGTGACGGTGTGGCGCTCCTGGGCGATGCGGGCGGCCTCGCGGTGCGCGGCATTTTGCATCGCCAAAGTCACGTAATGCCCCAAAATATTGAGCACATTTTTATCCCACTCGGCTTGCTCAACCTCCTGAAAACCTGCCTGATGGTATAGGATGCTGATAGCCCCAATGGGCTGATCCAAATTTGTGGATTCACCCGCCATAAATAAAGGGACGATCAAACCTGGCCCGTAGTTGTTGGCTGACCCCGGCAGGTCTGCGGCGGCTTGAGGGCTAAGAGCCGCCTCCCCACTGCGGATCACCCCTCCCGTCGCGGAATCGGCGATCCCTACACGCCAGTTTAACATCTGGGGATCAGATGCAGCCCGAATTTCCAGTTGGTCTCCCTCACACAACCAGAGCAGGCTGCCCGGCACATTCAATAAGTCGGCGGCCTTTTCAA
>DOTA01000501.1 GCA_003513015.1 Chloroflexota bacterium | reverse complement strand
CGTCATCACCAAAATTATTCAGTAGCAGGTAACCTTATGGCCAAGCAGAAGATACGCATCCGCTTAAAAGCTTACGATCATCGCGTTTTGGATCAATCAGCCAAACGTATCGTTGACACGGCTGAGCGCACCGGTGCCCGCGTGGTTGGCCCTGTGCCTTTGCCTACGAAAATTGAACGCTTTGCAGTTCGCCGCTCAACGTTCATTGATAAGGACTCGCACGAGCACTTCGAAGTTCGTACGCATAATCGTTTGATTGATGTTTTGGACCCCGATTCTAAAACGATTGATATGTTGATGCGTTTGAACCTGCCAGCGGGTGTTGATATCGAGATCAAGATTTAGCTAAAGAAAAAAGCTTATGCTCCCTTTTGGGGGAAGGATAAGCTCCCTGAACCCAGATAATAAATACCCTGCCTCCTTATGGAGGCAGGGCTGGAACAGGAAAATAAAATTGTTTGATCGGGATAGTGTAAGAGCTTCCTTGTTCGCAGTCAAAAATATGCACTGTACTGCGGCAGGGTTGACTGACTGCCCTATCCAGGGATGATGCGGTCTAGCCCAGACCAGCAGTCCCTAGAAATCTATAGAATTTCAGGAGAAAATCGAGTATGTTAAAAGGGCTACTTGGCAAGAAAATCGGCATGACCCAGATTTTCGATGATAGTGGTACGGCTATTCCCGTCACGATCATTGAAGCTGGGCCTTGCTATGTTACCCAAATTCGTCAAGCGACAACCGATGGGTATGCCGCGGTACAGTTGGGTTTCGGTGAAGTAAAACCCAAGCGCCTCACCAGTGGTCAACTCGGGCACCTCAAGCGTAACGATTTAGCACCGTTGCGCTATTTGCGTGAGTTCCGTACCAAAAATGCGGATCTCGCCGAAGGTGACCAATTGACTGTGGGTGTGTTTGAAGTGGGTGATCATGTAGATATCACAGGTACCAGCAAAGGTCGTGGTTTCGCAGGTGTCGTAAAGCGCCATGGATTTGCGGGTGGTCCCAAAACCCATGGTCAATCCGATCGTCAGCGTGCTACGGGTTCCATTGGCGCCACATCTGGAACTGCGCGTGTTTTCAAAGGGAAGCGTATGCCGGGTCATATGGGCAACCGACGGGTAACCTCCCAAAATTTGAAAATCGTGCTGGTTGATGCAGAACGCAACCTGATTGGTGTGCGTGGGGCAGTCCCTGGTTCCAAAGGCGGCTTGCTGGTAATCAAGGAAGCGCGCAAACAATAGCGTTTGGAGCAAATCAATCATGAATGTAGATGTCTTCAATATGGAAGGTAAGAAGGTTGATGCAGTTGAGTTGCCTGCTAACATCTTCGAAACCACCGTCAATGTAGATCTAATGCACCAGGCCTATATTCGCCAAATGGCGAATGCTCGTCTGGGGACGCACAGTACCAAAACCCGGCATGAAGTTTCTGGTGGCGGCCGTAAGCCATGGCGTCAAAAAGGCACCGGGCGTGCCCGCCAAGGCTCAACCCGCGCAGCCCAATGGGTTGGTGGTGGCAAGATTCATACACCAAAGCCTCGCGATTATGCCAAGAGAATGCCTCGCAAAATGCGCCAGGCAGCTCTGCGCTCGGCTCTCTCTAGTAAAGCCGCTGCTGAAGCCATTGTGGTTTTGGATGAACTAACCCTGCCGGAGACCAAAACCCGCTTGATGGCCCAAGCCCTAGAACGTTTGGTGGGTGATGCCAGTGCTCTGATCTTAATCCCAGAGAAAAGCAATACCTACAGCGTGGTGGAAATCTCAACCCGGAATTTGCCAGAAGCTAAAACCATTCTAGTGAATTACCTGAATGTCCGGGATTTGCTGGGTTACGATAAGATCATCCTGCCGCTCAAGGCATTGGATGTGATTTCAGAACATCTGGGATAGGGGAGAGGTAATCATGACAACAATTTATGATGTACTTCGACGCCCATTGCTGACCGAAAAATCGAGCCATCAATATGTAAAATTGCATCAATATGTTTTTGAAGTATCTTCGGATGCGAACAAGACCATGATTAAAGATGCAGTAGAAACCTTGTTTGATGTAACAGTGGAACGCGTCAACGTGATGAATATGCCTGCCAAGCGGACCCGTCGCGCTCGCAGCCGACGTTTGTCGGTTCGCCGCAGTGGCTATAAAAAAGCGATTGTCACTTTAGCAGCTGGCGATACGATTGACGCCTTCGAGGGAGTACGGTAATGGCAGTCAAAAAGTATAAACCGACAACACCTGGTATGCGTGACCGCACTGGCTATACCTTTGAAGAGATTACCAAGGATAAGCCTGAGCGCTCACTGATTATTGAAAAGCGCAAACGTGGTGGCCGCAATTCCTATGGCCGGGTAACTGTCCGGCATCGTGGTGGTGGTCACCGCCAAAAAATCCGCATTGTAGATTTCAAGCGCAGTAAGTTTGATATCCCGGCCCGCGTGGCCGCGATCGAATACGATCCCAATCGTACTGCTCGCTTGGCACTGCTCAATTATGTGGATGGTGAAAAACGTTATATCTTGGCCCCTGTAGGGTTGCAGGTTGGTGATATGGTAGTTTCTGGCAAGAATGCAGAAGTTCGTATTGGCAATAGCCTGCCGATCAGCAATATCCCTACTGGTACCATGGTCCACAATGTAGAGTTAAAAGAAGGCCGTGGTGGCCAATTAGTTCGCTCTGCTGGTGGTGCTGCTCAATTGCTGGCCAAAGAGGGCGATTATGCTCAGGTTCGTTTGCCATCGGGCGAGGTACGTCTGGTACGCCAGGCTTGCTATGCAACTATTGGGCAAGTTGGTAATCTTGATCATGGCAATATTAAACTGGGTAAAGCTGGCCGGAAGCGCCATTTGGGTATTCGCCCGACCGTGCGCGGTACTGCTATGAGCCCTCGTGACCATCCGCATGGTGGTGGCGAAGGTCGTCAACCGATTGGTATGCCTGGGCCAAAAAGCCCTTGGGGTAAACCAACGCTTGGTGCAAAAACCCGTCGTAATAAAGACACGGATAAATACATTGTCCGTCGCCGTGGCCGGAAGCGCCGTTAGTTCGCTTTGTAGAGCGATAAGTTAGGAGACATAGAAAGATGTCACGATCTCTGAAGAAAGGGCCCTTCGTAAGCCCGAAACTGCTCAAGAAAATCGAAGCCATGAATGAACGTGGCGAGAAAACGGTGATCCGCACATGGAGCCGGGCCAGCGTGATCTTCCCCCAAATGGTGGGTCACACGGTTGCTGTCCATGATGGCCGCCGTCATGTGCCGATTTACGTTACTGAAAACATGGTCGGACACCGCCTGGGTGAATTTGCGCCTACTCGCACATTCCGTGGCCATGTTGTTGAAAAGAAGAGGAGAAAGTAAGCCATGGCAGAAGATATTCATGCTTATGCACGCCATATCCCGATTTCTTCTCAGAAAGTACGCCTGGTTGTAGATCTGGTGCGCGGTAAGGATGTTCAAGAAGCCTTGACCACCTTGAAGTTCGTGCCCAATCAGGCTGCTCAACCTGTATCGAAGGTAATTGCATCCGCAATGGCCAATGCAGAGGAAAACTTTGGCGTCAGCCGCGATGATCTTTACATTTATCGCATTTTCGCTGATGAAGGCCCAACCCGCAAATGGCGCCGCTTTGGTGCCCGCGGTCGTTTCAAGCCGTGGCTGCGCCGCTCCTCGCATATTACCGTCGTCCTTCGAGAACGGGATTGAGGATTCATAAAGTCTGAAAGATTAGACACCAGGAGAAATTATGGGTCGCAAAGTTAATCCAATTGGTTTTCGTCTGAAAGTAAATAAGACATGGGATGGCCGCTGGTACGCCGAAGGCGATAATTACGTTCAACAGCTTCATCAAGATTTTGAAATTCGTAATTTAGTTCGCAAAGAAGCCGCACGCGCGGGCGTATCTCGTGTTGAAGTAGAACGCTTCCCTGGTAAGGTAAAGGTGATTGTTCACACCGCTAAGCCGGGTGTGCTCATCGGCCGCAAGGGCGAGAATGTCAAAATTGTCCGCAATAAACTTGAGGCTTTGGTAGGTAAAAAGATCGACCTTGAAATCAAGGAAATTAAATCCCCCGATCTTGACGCTTATTTGGTTGCTGAAAATATTGCTGGTCAATTAGATCGTCGTATTAGCTTCTCGCGCGCCATGAAGCGTGCCATCCAGCAAGCGATGCGCCAGGGTGCTGAAGGCATTCGCGTTCAGGTCTCCGGTCGTTTGGCCGGGGCCGAAATGGCTCGCACCGTACACATGCGCGAAGGGCGTGTGCCTCGCCAAACCCTAAGGGCCGACATTGATTATGCTCTGGCCGAAGCACTGACCACCTATGGACGTATCGGTGTAAAGGTGTGGGTGTACAAAGGTGAAGTCTTACCCCAGGTAGAAGAGAAACCGCAAGCTACCGAAGGCGTTTACGTCAGCGAGTAACTCACTCGCAACGGTAACTGGAAATTGATGAAAGAAAGAGGTTTTCAACTATGTTGATGCCAAAGCGTGTCAAATATCGTAAGCAAATGCGCGGCCGCATGAAGGGTAAGGCAAGTCGTGGCGCTGATGTCCATTTTGGTGATTTCGGACTTCAAGCCCTGGAACCCGGATGGGTTTCTGCCCGTCAGCTCGAATCTGCTCGTCGTGCGATGGTGCGCCAAATGAAGCGCCGTGGGAAAGTTTGGATCCGCGTTTTCCCGGATAAACCGATTACCAAGCGTGCTGCAGAAAGCCGCATGGGTAAGGGAAAAGGCAGCGTCGAATTTTGGGCGGCCGTTGTAAAACCGGGTCGGATTATGTTCGAAATCGGTGGCGGCGTTCCTGATGATGTAGCCAAAGAAGCTCTGCGTTTGGCCTCCTATAAATTGTCGATCAAGACAAAAATCGTCCAGCGCGAAGTTGTAGGAGAAGAAGCATGAAATCGGCAGAGATTCGTAAATTATCGACAGACCAGATTCGCAATCGGCTGGATGACACTCGCGAAGAGTTGATGAAACTTCGCTTTCAACAAGCCACAGGTGAACTGGTGGACTATACCCGCCTTCGCGAAACCCGGCGCTTAATTGCTCGTTTGGAAACAATTATCAATGAGCGCGCCCGCGAAGCGGCATTGGAAGGTGAAGCATGAACAATCGTCGTCGATTGACTGGTGTTGTTGTGAGCAATAAAATGCAAAAGACGGTTGTTGTCGAAGTGAGCAGCACTTACCGCCACCGTCTTTACAAGAAAGTTGTTTCCAGCAATAAGCGCTATATGGCCCACGATGAATTAGATTGCCAACTTGGCGATAAAGTCGTGATTGTGGAAAGCCAGCCGCTTTCTAAAAATAAGCGCTGGATGGTGGAACAAATCTTGTCGAGTGATATCAGCGCTCAAGAACCCGAAGTGGTAGAGGAAGTTGAAGCATGATCCAACAAGAATCTCGAATCAAGATAGCGGATAATACCGGTGGGCGCGAGTTGCTTGTCATCCATGTTTTGGGTGGTTCTAAGCGTCGTTATGCTCA
>DOTA01000473.1 GCA_003513015.1 Chloroflexota bacterium | reverse complement strand
GCTCGTGAGCGATGTTAAAGTGATCGTTGCACCCGAAACCGTTATCATCGGAGAAATTAACATCGGCAATTTGGTAGAAGTAGAGGGTGTTACCGAACCGGAAGGTTGGCTGCGGGCCTCGGAGATTCATCTGCGGGAGTATGAAATCTTAGGGGTCGTGGAAGCCCTCTCAAATCCGGTTTGGGTTGTCTCCGGTCTTGAGGTGCAGATATCTCCCGAAACGCAGATCGATCCCAAAATCCAAATCGGTTCCCAAGTAAAAGTTCTGCTTCATGCGAATGATGATGGCAGCCGCTATGCTGTTTGGATATTATTTGTCACTCCTTCCCCAACTGCAACTCCCACACCTACCTTAACTGCCACCCTCCAACCGACGCACACACCGATTTTCATTGAGCTAAATCAAGATGGCGAGCGTGATGATTCTAAGCAGGAGACGCCCTCCATCGAAGAAACTGATAAACCCGAGGAAATCGATAAAAAAGATGATTCCGAAGACAGCGACGATTCGGAAGACAAAGGTGGCGAAGAGCATGAAGGTGGCGAGGAAGATGGTGGGGGAGAATAAATGGGTCTAAAAAGTCTGTTGCTGGGAGAAACTTCTCACCACGAAGCGCGCTCAATTGGGTACGTGGTGCCCGAAAGTGTCCGCTGCGTGCAATGTGGCATTTGCTCCTATCATTGCCCAATCGAGATTGACGTGCGGCGGCATGCCTGGCTTAACGAGCCAATCAAGGATAGTCATTGCCTGACTTGTGGGGAGTGTGTGCGCCGCTGCCCGCGCGGGGTGTTGCGCTTCGAGCGCACTAATTTATTTGATCGAGCGGGGTAAGCTATGCGTCGATATGTATTGATTGGTTCTGGCCCGGCCGGGATTGCAGCCGCCGAGGCAATCCGTAAACACGACCCTCAAAGTGAGATTGTGTTAATCAGCGCTGAATCGCAGGGATATTACTCACGACCCGGTTTAGCCTACTATCTCACAGGTGAAATTCCAGAGCAAAGTTTGTACCCCTATCCGCGTGCCGATTTTGCCCAATTAAATATCCGCAACCTGAACACAGTTGTGCGCAAGATCGAGGTTCCGAACCATCAAATCGAGTTAGTCGATGGCCGCAAGCTTAGATATGATCGGCTTTTAATTGCTACCGGAGCCAACGCAGCTCAAGTGCAAGTTCCCGGAATCGAATTAACCGGCGTGGTAAAGCTGGATAATATTGCGGATGCTCAGAATATTTTGAAACTGATGCGTAAGGCTCGTTCTGCGGTTGTGGTGGGCGGCGGGATTACTGCGCTGGAAATCGTAGAGGCTCTCGTTTCCCAGAAAGTTAATCCCCATTATTTTTTGCGCGGTGATCGCTACTGGTCGAATGTGCTCGATGAACCCGAATCTCGCATTGTTGAGCAGCGCTTACACGAAGAAGGCGTCAAAATCCACTTTCACACCGAGTTGGCTGAAATTATTGGCAAGCGTGGCAGAGTTGTGGGGGTAGCCACGACAACAGGCGAGCGCATCAAATGCCAGATGGTAGCGATTGCCATCGGTATCCGCCCGCGCATCGAACTGGCCCAGGCAGCAGGCTTGCCAACCGAGCGCGGCATTCTGGTCAACGAATACCTGCAAACCAGCCAATCCGATATTTACGCTGCCGGCGATGTCGCCCAGGTTTTCGATCCTCTCACGGGCAAAACCGTGATTGATAGTTTGTGGGGGCCAGCGCGTGAACAAGGATATACGGCAGGCCAAAATATGTGCGGTCTGGCGCAGATCTATCGAAAAGACACCCCTTTTAACGTTACCCGCCTGGCTGGGTTGACTACCACCATTATCGGAACGGTTGGCCGTGGCATAGATGATGATCTCATTGGTATCGCCCGCGGTGACAGCGAAACCTGGCGTCAACTCCCCGATGCGATTGCCGCCCAATCGGGATTCGACGTCAATCACTTACGCATTTTGGTGGGAGAAAATAAATTGCTCGGTGCCTTAGTAATGGGTGATCAAACCTTGTCGCATCCCCTTTACAAGCTGATCTCCCAACAGGCCAATATTCTATCCATCCGCGAGCAACTGCTGACTCCCCAAGCCCCTATCGCAGAATTATTGGTTGATTTTTGGTCGCAATTCTCCCAACGGAGCGCCGCATGAATCGAAACAATCGCGAATTATGGTTGGCGCTATTTGCCATGCTATTTATTACAGCCATTTATGCGTTGGTCAGTAGTTACCTCCATGAAATTCCCGCTGCCAGCGGATTTTTTGGTCACTCGATTGGGATATTGGGGTTCATCCTGATGATTATTACCGAAACGCTTTACACCTTCCGCAAACGCAGCCGCAGCGCCCGTTGGGGTAAGATGGCCGCTTGGCTCAGATTTCACATTTTCACAGGGCTGGTCGGCCCCTATTTGGTTCTATTGCATACTTCCTGGAAGTTCAATGGCTTGGCCGGGGCAGTGTTGCTGCTCACAGTGATCATTGTGCTTAGCGGCATCGTGGGGCGCTATATTTACACTTCGATTCCGCGCA